>DASZFN010000687.1:0-16277 GCA_035939715.1 Gemmataceae bacterium
GCATCGCCTGATTCTACTGTCGAACACCTACCAGATGTCCTGTGCAAGCGACACAAGAGCGGCAAGGATCGATCCGGAGAACAAGCTCCTCTGGCGCCAGCGCCAGCGGCGGCTCGAGGCGGAAACCCTACGCGATGCGACGCTCGCTGTGAGCGGCCAACTGAATCCGCAAATGGGCGGTCCGAGCATTTATCCGAGGTTACCTCAGGCTGTCCTCGACGGCCAATCGCGCCCAGGCGACGGCTGGGGCAAGTCGGATGAGCGGCAAAGTGTCCGGCGCAGCGTCTACATTTTTGTAAAGCGGAGTCTGGCCGTGCCTGAGCTGGATTTGCTCGATATGCCGGATACCACTTCAAGCTGCGATCATCGCCCGGTCTCGACGACAGGCCCCCAAGCCCTGACATTCATGAATGGTGAGTTCATGCGGCAACAGGCCCGGCATTTTGCTGACCGCTTGCAAGGCGAAGCGGGTCAGGACGAAGCCTTACAGGCAGACAAAGCCTTCGCGCTCGCTCTTTGCCGGCCGCCACGCGACGCCGAAAGGCAAGGCGCCGTCGAGTTCCTCAAGCTACAGCGATTGCAGATCGAAAGCGACGCGCGGCGTTTGAAGAGAGATAATAGGAACGCCCGTCGCCAGGCGCTGGAAGCGCTGTGCCTGGTTCTCCTGAACACGAACGAATTTGCTTATGTAAATTAGCTGTCGGTCAGGATCAGAATCCTGACCTACGGAGAGAAGGTGCAGCATGATGCGCGGATTAACTCCTTGCGGCCGCACGCGGCGTGAATTCCTCTGGCAATGCGGAGGCGGTTTCACCGGCACCGCGCTGACCTACTTGCTCGCTCAGGACGGCTTTTTCGGCAACACCGCCCGGGCTGCGTCGCCTGTTGCCTCCCCTCTGGCTACGAAGAACCCGCATTATCCGGCCAAGGCCACCTCCTGCATCTTCTTGTTCATGTACGGCGGTCCCAGCCAGGTCGATCTCTTCGATCCCAAGCCAGTGCTGAGCAAGCGTCACGGACAACCGATATCCGATCTCGACAAGGATCCGCTCTTCAAGGTCCGTAACCCCGGACCACTGCTGGGCTCATCCCGAAAGTTCTTGAAGTGCGGCAAGTCCGGCGTGGAGATTTCCGACCTGTTCCCGACACTCGGCCAACGTGCGGACGACATGGCAATTATCCGCAGTTGCTACGCCGACAGCTTCGCGCACGGCTCCGGGCTGCTGCAGATGAACACCGGGTTCATCCGTCAGGGATATCCGTGTCTGGGTTCGTGGGTGACCTACGGACTGGGGACGATAAATCAAAATTTGCCGGCCTTCGTGGTGCTGCTGGACCACCGGGGCGGGCCTATCTCCGGACCGCCCAACTGGAGTTCGGGATTCATGCCGGCTACGTTTCAGGGGACTCAGTTCCGTACCAGCGGCGATCCAATCCTGAACCTGCATCCACCGCAAGAAATCACGCCGAAGCAGCAGCGCAACCAGCTCGATCTCCTCGCCAGTTTCAACAACGCATACGGCGCCGCCAACCCGGAGAATTCCGAGCTGGCAGCGCGCATCGCCAGCTATGAACTCGCCTTCCGCATGCAGGCGCACGCCCCCGAAGCAGTGGATCTATCCCAGGAAACCGAAGCAACCAGGCGGCTCTACGGTTTAGATAACCCGGTCACGGAGAAGTTCGGCCGTCGCTGCTTGATGGCGCGGCGGCTCATCGAGCGCGGCGTCCGCTTTGTGCAAGTGTACTCCGGCGGCGGCCATCTCGAAGACACCTGGGACGCGCACAATGACGTCAACAGCAACCACGAGCGCCACTGCGCCGAAACGGACCGGCCGATTGCCGCTCTGCTTGCCGACTTGAAAAGCCGAGGGCTGCTGGACGAGACACTGGTCGTATGGGCGGGAGAATTCGGCCGTACGCCGACCGGCCAGAACGGCAAGGGCCGCGACCACAGCCCGCGCGGCTTCAGCTCCTGGATGGCCGGCGGCGGCATCAAGGGCGGCCAGGCTTACGGCGCCACCGACGAGTTCGGCTACGCCGCTGTCGAAAACAAGGTCCACGTCCACGACCTCCACGCCACGATCCTGCACCTGATGGGCATGGACCATAAGCTGCTGACCTACTTCCACGGCGGCCGCGACCACCGGCTCACCGATGTTTCCGGCCGGGTTGTGGAAGAACTGGTGGCATGATCCTTCCGCCGCACATGGATTTCGCTCTGCGCTCTCTGCGTGCTCTGCGAGACTTTGAGTTCCATTCGTAAGGAGCCTCTTCGTGACATCGGCAAAAATCTCTCGTCGCGATTTCGTCAAGACCACCGCCGCCACTGCCGGCTCCCTGACCGTCGCCCGCCTTGCCACGGCAAAAGTGCTCGGCGCCAACGATCGCATCAACATGGGCGTCATCGGCGTCGGCGGCATGGGCACCGGCCACGTCGGCAGCCTGGTCAAACGCAGCGACAAGGACAACGTCAAAGTGCTTGCGGTCTGCGACGTGTACAAACGCCGAGTCACGCGGGCGCAGAACATCTGCAAGGGCGACGGCTACATGGACTATCGCAAGCTGCTCGACCGCAAGGACATCGACGCCGTGCTTATCGCCACGCCCGACCACTGGCATGCCAAACTGTCCATCGACGCCATGGCCGCCGGCAAGCACGTCTATGTCGAGAAGCCCATGACGCACACGGTCGAGCAGGCCGTCGAGCTACGCGACGCCGTGCGCCGCTACAAGAAAGTGCTGCAAGTCGGGCCCAACGGCACCGGCAACGACGGCTACTGGCAGGCCCACGACGCGATCAAGGCCGGACGCATCGGCAAGGTGACCTGGGCGCACGCGAGCTACAACCGCAACGCCCGCACCTGCCTCTTCAATACGCATCAGAAGATCGACCCAACGGCGGGCCCCGACAAGAGCGGCGAAGATTACATCGACTGGGACATGTGGCTCGGCCACGAGTGGGGCCTGGCTCCGAAGATTGCCTGGAATCCGGAGCACTTTTTTCGCTTTCGCAAGTACTGGCCCTACAACGGCGGCGTCGCGACCGATCTCCTCTATCACAAGCTGGCGCCGCTGCTCCTCGCTATTGCCGGGCCGGACGGCGAATATCCGTGGCGCGTCAACGCCTCGGGCGGCCTGTACATCGAGAAGGACGGCCGCGATATCCCCGACACCTTCCTAATGACCGCCGACTACCCAAGCGAATGGTCCATCTTCCTGGTAAGCACGCTCACCAACGACGCCGGCATCCCGGACCGGATCTACGGCAAGCACGGCACCATGGAGCTGGGTGGCGAGCCGGTGCTTCGTGCCAACGGTGATTTCAAACCAGAATTCAAGGCCAGCAACGACGGCAAGGAAGAGACGCGCGTCCCCCTGAAAGCCCATCGTGACATGGAAGGCAATTTCCTCGATGTCCTGCGTGGCCATGGCCCGCTCAACTGCAACGCCGAACTGGGCGCCGCCACCATGGTCGCCATCAAGCTGGCGGTCGAATCGTATCGGCAAAAGAAGACAATGCTGTGGGATTCCAAGCAAGAAAAGGTGGTGAGCTAACATGAGAATTGCATTCGCGCTGCTAATCGGATTCCTGTTAACTTCTTCGGCCCGAGCGGCGGACAACGAATTGACCGACCAGGAGAAGAAGGAGGGCTGGCTGCTGCTGTTCGACGGTAACACGCTCGATGGCTGGATGACCAGCGCCGAGAAGCCCAGCAAGCGATCGGTCGAGGAGCATGCCATCAACCCGCACAAATGCGGCCACTACATGATGACACACGAAAAGCAATGGGGCGATTTCACGCTGGCGCTCGACTACAAGCTCAGCAAGAACTGCAACAGCGGCGTCTTCGTCCGCACCTTCCCGCTCAAGCCGCGCCCCGGCAAGGACACGGGCTTCAACGGCATCGAAGTGCAACTCCTCGACAGCACGACGGCGGGTCTTCACGATTCCGGAGCATTCTACGATCTCGTGAAGCCGACGCGGAACACGCAGAAACCGCTGGGCGAATGGAATCACATGGTCATCACGTGCAACAAGAACATCCTCGCGGTGGAATTGAATGGCGAGAAGGTCAACCGCATGGACCTGGACGAATGGCCGCTGCCTAACAAGCGGCCGGACGGCAGCGAGCACAAGTTCGACTTTGCGCTCAAAGATCATCCGCGCAAGGGCTATATCGGCTTGCAGGATCACGGCGCGGATTGCTGGTTCAAGAACATCAAACTCCTGCCTCTCAAGTAAACTGCCTCAAGTTTTCGGTCGATGGCTCTTGTAGTAATTGATCAGGCCGTTGGTCGAGGCGTCGTGCGAGCTAACCGGCTCGGGACCCTTCAGCTCCGGCAGAATGGCTTTCGCAAGCTGTTTGCCCAGTTCCACGCCCCACTGGTCGAAGGAATTGATGTTCCAGATGATTCCTTGCGTAAAGATCTTGTGCTCGTACAGGGCGATGAGCGAACCGAGCGTGCGCGGCGTTATTTTCTGAACCAGGATGGAGTTGGTCGGCCGGTTGCCGGTGAATACCTTGTGCGGGACCAGCTTCTCCACCTCCTCAGCCGATAGCTTGCTGCCTTTCAGCTCCGCGCGCACTTCCTCGGCGGTCTTGCCCTTCATGAGGGCTTCCGTCTGCGCGAAGAAATTGGAGAGCAGGATGCGGTGATGCTCGCCGATAGGATTGTGCGTTTCGATGGGCGCGAGGAAATCGCAGGGGATCAGCTTGGTGCCCTGGTGAATGAGCTGATAGAAGGCGTGCTGCCCATTGGTGCCGGGCTCGCCCCAGATCACGGGGCCGGTGGACCATTCGCAACGCTTGCCGTCGCGCGCCACGCTCTTGCCGTTGGACTCCATATCCCCTTGCTGAAAATAGGCCGGGAAGCGATGCATGTACTGGTCGTAAGGAAGAATCGCCTGCGTCTGGGCGCCGAAGAAATTGTTGTACCAGACGCCGAGCACGCCCATGATCGCCGGCAGGTTCTTGTCCAGCGGCGTGGTGCGGAAGTGCTCGTCCATCAGGTGGCCGCCGGTCAGCAGCTCCTCGAAGTTGTCCATGCCGATGGCAAGGGCAATCGACAGCCCGACGGCCGACCAGAGCGAGTAACGGCCGCCGACCCAGTCCCAGAACCCGAACATGTTGGCGGGGTCGATGCCGAACTTCTTTACTTCCGTCTCATTGGTGGAGACGGCGACAAAATGCTTGGCCACGTGTTTGACGTCGCCGGCCGATTTCAGGAACCAATCCTTGGCGGTCTGGGCATTGACCAGCGTCTCCTGGGTCGTGAACGTTTTGGAGGCGATGATGAATAAAGCGGTTTCCGGACTCAGCACCTTCAAGCATTCGGCGATGTGCGTGCCGTCCACGTTGGAGACGAAATGCGCGGTCAGGCCGCGCTGCTGGTAGGGCTTGAGCGCCTCGGTCACCATCACCGGGCCGAGGTCCGAGCCGCCGATGCCGATGTTGATCACGTCGGTAATGGTCTTGCCCGTGTATCCCTTCCAGGCGCCGCTGCGCACGGCGTCGGAGAACTTGCGCATGTGAGCGAGCACGGCGTTGACGTCCGGCATCACGTCCTTGCCATCGACATGGATCGGCCGGTTGGAGCGGTTGCGCAAGGCGACATGGAGCACGGGCCGGTTCTCGGTGATGTTGATCCTCTGGCCGCTGAACATCTTCTCGGTCCAGCCCGACAGGTCGGCTTGCCGGGCCAGGTCAAGCAGCAGGCGAAGCGTCTCCTCGGTGATGCGGTTCTTCGAGAAATCGAGCAGGATGTCGTTGCCACGAAGGGAAAACCGGTCGAACCGCTTGGGATCTTCCCGGAAAAGATCACGCATGTGCAGGTTAGCGACCTTTTGGTAATGCGCTTCCAGGGCTTTCCACGCGGGCAATTGCAAGGGGGTGCTCATGGCGGCTCTCCAGTGGTTCGGGGGTGTTGCAGTCAGTTTGCGGAATTGACCGCAAATTGCAAGATGCACGCCATGGGTCGTAGAACGGAATTTATTCCGTTCAGCACCAGGAGCGGCCCCGGAGTGGCAGGTGCTGAACGGAATGAATTCCGTTCTACGCGATGCGCCAATCACTGATCAAGAAATGTCTATCGGCCTGGCTGCCGGGGCTGAGGCGTCCCTTCCTGCAGCCGCCAGTAACGATCGAGGCGTAGCCGCTCCCCGTTCCATTGCTGCTCGTACGCAGGCTCGCCGTCGAGAGGCGGCCAGTAAACCGTTATGCGGTCGATGCGCTCGACCTTGCCGAGGCCGAAAAGATGGCGGCGGTCGCTCGAAGACAGATAGCTGCCGCCGCCCTTGGCGAAGCAGGTCAACCGTCGGTCACCGATCTCGACAACGATCCGCGCTCCGACGACATCGCGGCGCTTCTTGCCCTCCAGGACAATCCCCAGCCAATGATTGCCGGCATCCGCCTGGTTTCGCAGCACGGCCACGGGTTCGTTGATATGGCTGATGATGAGGTCGGGACGGCCGTCGTTGTCCAGGTCGCCGATGGCCACGCCGCGGCCCAGGTGCTCGGTGCGGAAATAGGGACCGCCCTGCGGCGTGATGTCAACGAAGCGGCCGTTCCTGTTGCGGAGCAGAACCGGCCGCTGCCGCCGGCCGGCTTCCCGGGGATGGCGGATCACGTGGCCGTTGGCGATGAAAATGTCAGGCCAGCCGTCATTGTCCACGTCGAGGAAGCCGGTGCCGAACCCGACAAAGCGCTGGCCGATGGCGGCAATGCCGGAGGCCGGGCTGCTGAACAGGAAGACTCCCCTGCCCTGGTTGCGATACAGCGCGTGCATTTCGTTCTCGTAGTTGGTGACCCAGAGCGAAGGCCGGCCGCTGCCGTCGTAATCGCCGCAGTCCACCCCCATGCTGCCGTTGGGCACGCCGCGGTCGTCCCGCGCCACGCCGCTCGCCAGGGCGGCGTCTTGCAGGCGGATTTTTCCCGGCACACTGCGGTTCAGGTACAGGAAATTATCGACCGTGTCGTTGGCCACATAGATGTCCGGCTTGCCGTCGCCATCGACATCGGCAATGACCACGCCCAGTCCCTTGCCGCATTGGCTGTCCCTGGACGGATCGCCCGTATGCGGTCGCAGCCCGGCTTCCTTGCTGACGTCGGTGAACGTCCCGTCGCCGTTGTTCCGGAAAAGCTTGTGCGGCAAGCCAGTGAAGCTCTTGGGAGGACAGATGTCGCGCGGAATGGTCGTGCGATAGCCGCTGCACAACGGATGATTGGCGAACGACCAGTTCACGTACTGGCAGACATACAGGTCCGGATAGCCGTCGCCGTCCAGGTCGGCCCAGGCCGCGCTGGTTGTCCAGAGTCCTTCCGGCAAACCCGCCTTGAACGTCACTTCCTTGAAGTGACGGCCGCCCTTGCCGTCCGGCTCATTATGATAGAGGGCCATGCGCCCCCAGCCTGTGACGAGCAGGTCCGGCCAGCCATCGCAGTCGTAGTCGGCGACGGCACAGCCGTGGCTATAGAAGAGCGGCTGATCGAGACCGACCTCGCGGGTGACATCGCGGAAAGTCCCGTTGCCCAGGTTTTTGTAAAGCCGGTTGCCCCGACCCTTGATCTCCTGGCCTTCGAACGATCCGCCACCGGTAATGAAGATATCCAACAGGCCGTCGCTGTCGTAATCGATGAGAGCAATGCCGCCGCCGAGCGCTTCCAGAATGGCGTAGTGATCGGCCTCTTCGCCGTTGCGGTAGGTGAAGTTGATGCCGCACTGCTCGCTGATGTCGCGATAGAGATCGACCGGGATGTACTCAGCCGGCTGCGTTGCCGGCGCCGGTGGCGAGCCGCCTGACTTGCTGGAAGTGCTGGAATTCGGCGGCGGATAACCGAGCACGCCGGCGCTGGTGGCCACGGCGACCGCAACGAGAACCGCGGTCAACAACTTGAGTTTCGTGCCGAGCATGGCGTGCAGTCCTCCCTTTACCAACCTGGCGACGGCTACTGAAGCCACATCCACCACTGGTTTGCCTGCCGCAAACTGAAGTCCAGCCTTGAGCGTACCGGTTTGCAAAGATGCGGACACCTCGGCCGCCAGACCCTGAGCCGCGACCATGGTGCCGAGCGCGCCGGCGGACAGAGCCAGTCCGCGCCGCGCCAGCCGCGCGCGCAGCAGCTTGCGCCCCTGGGCCAGCCGGCTGCGGACCGTGCCCAGCGGGCAACCGAGCTGCCGGGCGGCTTCCTCTTGCGTCTTGCCCTCGAGATAGCACAGGACCAACGCGCTACGGTACTTCTCGGACAGTTTGTGGAGGGCTTCGTCAAGGATCGCCTGGAGCTCCTGCCACGCCGCCGTGAAGCCGGGACTGGTTGTGCGCATGGTTCCAGCCTGTTTCTCATGGACCAGCCGGCGTGCCGCCTGGGCCCTGGCCCGCGCCGCCAGCCGGTAGGCCACCCCGTGCAGCCAACTGCCGACCGATTCGTGCTCGCGGATGGAAGCGGCCTTGCGGGTAAGGAGCAGAAAGGTCGCCTGAAAGACATCCTCGGCGTCCTGAACCTGCCGAAGCACGCGCCGGGCAACGCCCAGCACCATCGGCCCATGCCGGCGCAGCAACAAGGCGAAAGCCGCATCTTCCCGGCAGCGGGCAAACCGTTCCAGCAGTTGTCCGTCGCTTGCCTCCGCCAGCACGCGCGAACCAGCCAGAGTCCGGATGTGGCGCAGGACGACGCCGAGTTCTGCATCGGCCATTGGAATTGCCTGTCTCCCGTGGGCGTTCCCACTTATATAGTGCGGGAGGAGGGTGAAACTATCGAAATTCTCGAAGAGCGGACGCGAAGTAGTTTGCCAGTGCGACCTTACGATGGGCAATGCTGTGGCTTGGGGGATTGGATTGCAGTAACGGCCCAATCTCTGGTGAAGTTGCCCATCGGTCTACCTGTGTGCACCGAAGATGCCCATTTGAAAAAGCTCGGATGAGCATCTTCGGCGCGCGATGCATGTGCTTGGTTGATAACGACTAACAACGTGAAAACCGGATTTCTTCCTTCGAAGATGCTCATTTGGAATCTACCGGGGGGGTAAAAGCCTTCCGGCATAAGGTGAGGATGACGCTGGGACAGAGCACTTAGGCGAGTTTGTTTGCGACCTTGCCAAGAGCCGCGGGGTACACGCCCTCAAAGCATTTTCCTAACAAGATTAAACTTGACACAGAAGTATTCCTTTCTACAATTTAACGACTTGTTGTGACTGAGTCTCAATATCAACTACGCGCGCCTTGCCCCGGAGAATCTGATGGAACCATTGCCAGCATCTCGAAGATCCGGCTTCACCCTGATCGAACTCCTCGTGGTCGTCGCGATTATCGCTGTCCTTGTCGGTCTTTTGTTGCCTGCGGTTCAGAAGGTGCGCGAAGCAGCCAACCGGACGAGTTGCTTGAATAACCTCAAGCAGATCGGCCTGGCCCTGCACCACTACCATGACGCCCACGGCTCTTTTCCGGCCGGGTACCAGTGTCAGCCGCGTGCCGATCCCTTGTTTACTGCTCCGGGGTGGGGGTGGGCGGCACAACTGCTTTGCTTCCTCGAACAGGACAACCTAGCTGGTCAAATCAACCGCCGCGTGACGGTCGATGCGCCGGCCAACCTGGAAACGCGCACGACGCTCCTCAAGCTCTTCACCTGCCCATCCGACTCAGGGAGCGGAGTCTTCACCGTGCTCGATCAAAGCGGAAACCCGATCGGTGACGCAGCCTCGAACAGCTACGCGGCCTGTTATGGCGCTGGCGGCGAGATCAGCGACGCGCCCGACGCAGGCAACGGTCTTTTCTTTCGCAATAGCCGGCTGCGTTTCGCAGACGTGCTGGACGGTGCCACCAATACCATTGCCGTCGGCGAACGCGCCGCCTTCTTCACCAAGACCCCCTGGGCCGGCGCCCTGTCGGGTGGAACCGCGCGCGTAACCCCCGGCGCTCCGACCTCCAGTACGGCCGTGGAAGGTGCCCCCGTGCAAACGCTGGCGCACACCGGCTCTCACTCCGTCAATGCTGCGGACGCCGATCCGGACGACTTCTTTACGCCTCACGTGAGCCTGTGCAACTTTGTCTTCGCTGATGGCTCCGTTCGGCCCGTGCAGGCGAAGGTCGAGTTGCGAATTCTGCAGGCGCTGTCCACCCGAGCCGGGGGCGAGATTGTCAGGCAGGATGATTTCTAGAGCTGAGGCCGGACCAACAACGGCCGCAAACCATTTCCCGTTCTCTCGAATCAATCGCGTCGCTGGCCGCCCATCCGGTCCAGTGCGGCCTGGACTTCTCGCGTAAGGCGGGCTTGCGGCGCACCACGCGCGAGAGCGGTCAGCAAGCGGCGCGACTCAGAATCGCCGGCCTGCTCCAGCACTTCAAGCGAGCGCATCTGACGCAGTTGTTCCGCCCCTTCGAGCCGCGCCAACAGCATTGCCACGCGCTGCCGTACTTCCAGCGACGGCTTCTCGGCCAGCACCTGGCGCAACGACATTTCGGCCGCCTCGCCCATCTGTTCCAGCTCCTTCGTCGCCTGCTGCCGAAGCGTGAACTGGTCGCTGTCGAGGTTGCGTAAAGCCTGGGCAAGGCGTTTTGCATCCGGGGCGGGGACGGGCCCCAAATGCTGCTCGAACAGTGGCAGGGCCTGGCGTGGCGACGCCCTTAGATTGCAAATGGCCCGATAGCCCACGGCGGCATCGGTTGCAGCGAGGTCGCTCCACAAGTTGTTGAGCTGGGTGATGGTAAACGGCCTGGGTGGCTGATGGCGAGCGCCCCGGCCGGTTACGTCCCAGATCAACGCAGATGCATCAGAACTCCCCGACGCCATCATCCGGCCGTCCGGGGAGAAGGCCATGCATGTCAGGTGGCCCTGGTGGCCGGAGAATTTACGACGTAATTGCCGCGTGGCGATTTCCCACAGATAGAGTTCCCGCCGATGCTGGCCACCCCAGATCAAGGTCCGGCCGTCCGGAGAAAACGCCATGGTGTCCATCGGGTCGGCGGCGTCGCCTCGTAATTGCCCGACCTCTTTTCCGGTCGCCACCTCACGCAGGCGGATCAACGGGTTGCGGCCGAGGTCGCCCATGAACGACGACGCCATGAGCGTGCTGTCCGGGGAAAAAGCAATGCTACCGACGTAATCGGATTCAGGGTGCTCGCGGAGCAGCTTGCCGGTAGCGGTTTCCCACAGCCGGATTGTCTTGTTTTCATGGATGGAAGCGAGAACCCTGGCGTCAGGAGACAGGGCGAGCCTGTGCACGAAGCTCTTGCCGCCGAACTGCTGCACTTGCTTCCCCGTGACAAAATCCCAGAGCCGGAGGAGGCCGTCGCCGCCCGTGGTGACCAAGGTTGTGCCATCGCGGGACAAGCACATGTCGTGCACGCCCCTGACGTGGGCGGTGAATTGCCTGGTTTCCTTCGCCGTGGCCAGGTCGAGGACGTGAATCCTGCCATCCTCCCAGCCGCCGTAGATAAGGCTTTTTCTGTCGGGCGTAAAGGCGAGCAGACCGAAGGCCTGCCAATGATGAAGCAGTTTTCCCGTGGAGGCCTCCCAGAGGTGAATCGCTCCTTCCCAGCTGGCAGTGGCCACTTGCCGGCTGTCGGGCGAAAACACCACGCGCGCGATCCCTTGCTCCGGACCGGGATGCCGGACGAGGGGCTTTCCCGTAGCCGTCTCCCACATGCGCACCGCGTGTTCACCGTCGATACCGGAATTGCTGGAAGTCGCCAGCGTCTCCTCGTCCGGTGAAAGCGCTACGGCAATGATGCTGTAGGAATGGGCGCGAAACTGCCGCGTTTTCCTCCCTGTCGCCACATCCCAGAACCGGACATAGCCATCCTCGTGGCCGGAAATCAGCGTCTGGCCGTCGCGAGAGAACAGGACCGAACGTATTTCCTCGCGCTTGCCCGTCAAGGTGATGGTTCGCAGCACCTTACCGGTGGCGACATCGACAAGCCGAATGAGCTTATTCCCATGGCTCGTTGCCTCTAAAGTTTTGCCGTCGCGAGAGAACGATAAACCGGTGACTGACGCGGAGGGACCGTCGGTCAGCGGTAGCTCTCGGCGCTTGCCCGTGACAACATCGAAGAGATGAATGGTCTGTTCTTCCGCGGTGGCGAGAGTTCCGCCATCGGGGGAATACGCCGCGCGGACAGCGTAGCCGTTGCGCCCCTTGAAACGATGAAGTTCGCGCCCCGTGCTTACCTCCGCCAGACGAATAGTTCGGTTTTCCTGTCCATCATAGGCCAATGTTTTCCCGTCCGGGGAAAAGACGACCCAATAGGCGCGGTTGTCGCGCCAGTCGTCGCCGCCGAACTGGCGGATTTCCTTGCCCGTAGCCACATCCCACACGCAGACCGGCTGGTTGATCCGAGACCCTGCTAATGTCTTACCGTCCGGTGCATATGACAGCGAAAAAACGGCTCCCAGCCCGCCGGGATAGCGCTCGTTTTCGATTCGAAGCTTTTCTTTCCCAGTGACCGTCTCCCATACATGGACCACTCCGTCGTTGCCCGCCGTAGCGAGTGACCGTCCGTCGGGAGCGAAGGCAAGCGCCGAGGCCACAGACCCGTGCTGCAGGCGGATCGTTCCAAGACGGGCCAGGGCATCGGCCGGCAGCGGGTCGCCGAACTGATCGACGGCAGCCTGAGGATTCTCGATCGATTTCGCTTCGTTCCTGTCTGCGACTGAAGCTGGAGGCTCCGCACTCTTGACCTGCGGCGCCTTCTGCGTCACAGCCTGGTAGGCCCACAGCCCCGCGCCGGCGAAGAGGGTCAGAGTCAACACGACCGCTGCAGCTAGCCTGGTTTTGGCCAGGACTATGCTCTTCAGCACCCCTTCCGCCAGGGCGACAGGGGGCATGGTGGCTGTCCCGATCATTTGACCGGTCGCGAACAGCAGGGCCGTCTTCGCTGTCGTGGCTGTCAACATTTTTGCCGCGACCGCGGATGCATTCGAATCGCACAGGAGCGGCGCCAGCAAGCCGGCCGAGAGCGTTACGCCGCGCCGGGCCAATCGGCTGCGGAGCAGTCCGCGGCCGCGCTCCAGCCGTCGACGCAAGGTACTCTTACTCCAGCCGAGCCGACGGGCCGCTTCATCCTGCGTCTGCCCTTCCAGGTAACACAGGATCAAGGGTGCGCGCCAGGGCGCGGGCAAGCGGCCGAGTTCCTCGTCCAGCACCGAGCGGAGTTCTCCCCAGGTGACAGCGTCGGCGGTTTCGGAAACTGTCGGTGCTGGTCGCTCCCGCTCCCGTCGTGTGCGGCGCACGGCTTCGCGGCGGGACCCATGAGCCACATGCAGGGCGACCCCGTGCAACCAACTGCCCAATGAGTCTCCCTTGTGGATCGAGGCGGCCTTGCGCGCCAGCACCATGAACGTGGCCTGAAAGGCGTCCTCGGTATCGTGCGTCTCCCGCAACAGGCGGCGGCAAACACCGAAAACCATGGGGCCATGCCGATGCACGAGTGCGGTAAAAGCATCTTCGTCTTGCCCGGCTACGAAGCGCTCCAGGAGCTGCTGGTCCGACGCGGCCGCGGTCTGCTGCCCAGCCGCCCATTGCCAAAGGTGATGAACGACCGAGTTGCTGCCAGGGCTTGCCATGATAAAGGCTCCTGTGCGGACAGAGATTGGTATCTTATCTCTTTAGTGTCCGCGGAAGCCGACGTGTGCCCAACTATTTTGCGCGTCAGAGAGAAAGCAGGATGCACGTGAATGGGCTATTCTGAAGGCGGGCAAAGGCGATAAACTGGAGCAATGGCGTTTTCGCCCAGCCGCAATGGCCTGGAAGGAACGTGTCGTGATGCCACAAATCCAGATCGAGTTTCCCGTCGAGTTGCTCGGAGTGCCTGGGCAAAGCCAGAGCAGTTTGGCGCACCTGGCTCAAGAGGCCTTTTTGGTCCGACTGTACGATTTGGGCCAGATTTCTTCCGGTCGGGCCGCAGAAATTCTCTGTATCTCCCGGCGCGAGTTCCTCGACATTCTGAATACGTACGGCGTGTCCTTGTTCGACGAGGAAGTGGACCTGGAAGGCGAGGCCCGTTGAGTTCTCCTCATCTCTTGGGACGTTTGAAAGCAAGAAACGCGCCGTTCATATGTGCCCTGGTGGTCTGTTGACATATGTATTGACCCACCTGACCGGCATACTCCCAACCATCCGCACCGAGTTCATTCAGTCGCTTGCTTAAGGCGTTCGATTCTTTTCTCTGCTCTTCTTCGAGAGCCTTAATGGTTCGATCAGTCACAAGAAGGGGGGCTTCGAAAGGAACGGAAAGTTCAGCAGTAGGAACGAAAATAACCTTATACTCCCACTGTACCGCTTGCTCTGGTTTCTGACCTTTTGCCTGTGGTTGCCGTCCGACGAAGAGGAAGGCAAGTGCCAGCACAAATACAAAGCCTAGAGCCGCAATCAGTTTGCCGTTCATCTTGATCCCTCCGTCTCAAAAAAGTTACCGACAACCCGCTCTTTGAATGCTTCGCGGTCGGGCGGGCCCCGAGCCGGAGCGTGGCCCTGAGTGGTGCAATTGGCGTGCCTTCCAGCACGGGCTGCAGGGCGGCTTACTGTGCGATGACAATTGAGACCCGTTTTCGCGTTATTCGGGCATCTCCGTTGGGATGAGCAGACTCCGGGACGCGACGTGAGCAGCGAAATGCCGGAGGACCGGGCCGTAGCCTTTTTCAAGTCCCAGGCTTGCCGCCGGAAAAATTGAAGCGTGCGACCGTTGCCGGTCTCTTAATATATAGAGGCCGTCCGCATACGAGAGCCGCCATGGCGAATGAAGTTCGACCCTTGCTCCGCCACGTCCTGCGGCGGATGCTGTGTTCCGCGCAGGCCGGAGGCCTGAGCGACGCCGCGTTGCTGGAGCGCTTTGTCGCCGAACGCGATGAGGCGGCGTTCGAGGTGCTGGTCTGGCGTCACGGGCCGAAGGTGCTGAATCTGTGCCGCCGCCTGTTGCGCCAGGAGCAGGATGCGGAAGACGCCTTTCAGGCTGCCTTTCTCGTGCTGGCGCGCAAGGCCGGGTCGATCGGCAAGCGCCAGGCCCTGGCCGGCTGGCTGTATCGGGTGGCCTACCGCGTGGCCTTGCGCGCGAAAGGATCGGCGCTGCGCAGGCGGGAACGCCCGGCCGATTTGACGGAGTTTCCGGCCGCGGCGCGGATCCCGAACGCGGATTGGGCCGATGTGCGGCCGGTGCTGGACGAGGAGCTAAGCCGTCTTCCCGAAAAGTATCGCGCAGCCTTTATGCTCTGCTACCTGGAAGGCAAGACCAACGCGGAGGCCGCCCGGGAGCTGGGCTGTCCCCAGGGCACCATCCTGTCCCGGCTGGCATGGGCGCGGCAGCGCTTGCGCGCGCGACTGACACGCCGTGGCCTGACGCTTTCCGCAGGCATCCTGGCCGCCGCTCAGGCGCAGAACGCTCCTGCCGCCGTGCTGCCGGCGGCGCTCGTGGCTGCAACCCTGGACGCGGCGGTGCGCATCGCGGCGGGCGGGACTGTCACCGGCCTGGTTTCCACAGAAGTTATTACGCTTACCCACGGAGGCTTGCACACCATGCTTTCGACGAAGCTCAAGATCGCCGCCGGCTGCGCCCTGGCGGCCGGCGCGCTGGGCATCGGCGGCGTCTGGACGCGGCCAATGATCGGCCCGGCCGTGACGGCCGGCCGGGCAGCCAAGCTCCCGGAGGCACCGCCCACCCGGACAGCGAGTTCGCCGGATAAACCCGAAACGGATTGGGACAAAAAGTACTCCTTCGAGATGCGCGAGGTCCCCTGGACGCGCGTGCTCGAATGGCTCAGCGACCAGAGCGACTTGCCCCTGAGCCTGTCCGAAAAACCCGCCGGGACCTTTACGTTCATGTCGCCCAAAAAAGGCGCCCAGTACACGCTCCTGCAAATCATTGACATCATGAACGACGCACTCCAGCAGCAGCATGAACTGCTGGTTCGCCGCAGCCGTTCCTTCACGCTTATTCCCACCGACAAGAAGATCGAGCCGGATCTGCTGCGCCGGATTCGACCCGAGGACCTGGCGAAGCAGGGTCAAACCGAATTGGTGTCCCTGACCGTGCCATTGAAAAACCTGAAAGCCGAGGACATCGTTGCCGACGTGAAGAAGATGCTGGGGCCGTTTGGCGAAGTGAAGTTTCTGGAAACGAGCAACCAGCTCATCCTTCAGGATGCGGCCGGCAATCTCCGCCGGGTTTATGAGGTGGTCCAGGAGGTCGAAAAGCAACGACGTGGCCGCTAGTGCTTGTCAATCGTTGATTGATGAGTCGTTTAACCCGGAGCCAGCGGCGACGGAGATAATAAACAGTCCGCTGACCGCCG
>DASZFN010000688.1:0-2326 GCA_035939715.1 Gemmataceae bacterium
AGCTCGCGCAACTCGGACTGCCCGCCGCCCGCCGTTACGCGCAGGTTGCCCCCGCCGCTCCGCATGCTTTGCATATGCCTTCGCACATCTTCGCCCGCGTCGGCCTCTGGCAGGATGACATCAACTCGAATCTCGCCTCCATCGCCGCCACCCGCAAAACCGCCGCTATGCACATGGGCGGTGAAGGCCACCAGTTCCACGCCATGAGTTTCCTGGTCTACGCCTATCTTCAAAGTGGACGTGAGGCTGAAGCAGCCAAAGTGATCGACGAAGTCAGAGCCATGCCCCACATGAAGTCGATGTACGGCTCCGATTTCGATCCGCAATTCAATGCCCTCACCACGTTCCCAGCGCTTTATGATCTCGAACTTCGTCGTTGGACTGACGCCGCCGCACTCCAGCTTCCCGACGGGACGGGCGCGGCCTCTCTCCAGTTGGTGCATGGAGGGATGCGCGGAGATCAGGCGATCACCTACTGGGCGCGGGCCATCGGCGCGGCCCGCAGCGGAAATCTCGCGCAAGCCCGCCAGGACCAGCGACAGATCGAGCTGATCCACAAAGAGTTCGTGGATCAAAAGAAGACGGAATATGCCGAGGCCGTCGGCCAGAACTATCAGGAAGCTTCCGCCTGGATCACCCACGCCGAAGGTAAAGACGACGAGGCCATCGCCAGCCTGCGCGCCCTGGCCGATAAGAACGATAAGCTGGGCAACGAGCCGGGCAGCATCCCGGCCCGCGAAATGCTGGCAGACATGCTGCTTGAAGCGAAACGTCCGCAGCAAGCCCTGGCCGAATTTCAGACCGACCTCAAACTGAATCCCAACCGTTTCAACGCCCTCTACGGCGCAGCCCGCGCCGCCGACGCCGCCAAGCAGTACGATTCGGCGGAGGAATACTACGCGCTGTTGTTGAAAATCTGCGACGGATCACATTCTACGCGGCCGGAGTTGAGCGTGGCGTCGGAGGCGTTACAGGCGAGGGCCGGCCTGTCCGAGTGACCTGGAAAAGGTCGTTAGGCGTAAACCGCTTGTTCCAGGGCGTGCTCGGTGGTCGTATTGTCGTTGGAGTTGTATCCACCTGGTTGCCGGGCTGGCCTTTTTTGTTTTTCACGCATTCGCAGCCGCCGACACCCGCGCCACGTCGCTCAAGAGTTTCTCCGCGGCCTCGCCGGGATCCTGGCTGGCAAAATTCTCGTCCAAAACGACCAGGGCGACTGCCGGATCGATCTCCTGCAGTGTCTTCTCCAGTGATTGGCCTCGTTGGGCATGGATTCCGGCAGAAAACACTACCACCTTAGCCTTCGTTGCCCTGAGCAGGATTTGCGCATCGTTCGCCGTTGTCGTCGTCATGGCGTTGTATCCGGCGCTGCATAGCACTTCCCGCAAAAACGTGCACACATCCGTCGACGCGTAAACACAAAGCAGACGAGGCCGGGCATCTCCGGTTTTTCCGCGCGAATATCGCGAACCCAAATAGGCGGCCGTGATTGCTTCCTCAATGGTTTCGTAAGTCTCAAACTGGGCGAGCAGGCTGGTCATCTCCAGGACTTGGCGAATCCTGGGTTGCAGTCCGCTTAATTTAAGGTCTCCGCCCTTCGCGCGGGCGGCTTGCACTAGCCGGACCAGTGCTCCTAGTCCGCTGCTGTCGATGAACTCGACTTCGTCGAGTTGAAGCACCACGTCGCCGTACTTGTCGATGGCATCCCCAACTTGCGCGTGCAGCGTGAACACTTCATTTCCAGCCACGATTCGTCCATGACACCGCATGACCAATACATCGCCGACAGGACGGCTCTCCAGGCGCAATTGCATCGTTGCCTCCTTAACTCTTCGTGCGGTGATGACGGGAACCGGGCAATTCCGCCGAATCTTACTTGGCTGGAACCGCCGCGTCAATGAACTCCAGCAGTTGGTAATGTCTCAGTTTAAGTATCAGGCACTCGCATTGAGGCGTCGGCGGGAAACGAGTTATGCCGTTTTGACAGTACGTTGCCTTCCGGTCTAGCATACTGCTGTTCCCTGTGGGGCACGTCGGCATCCCTGCCGAAAGGGCTAGGCCCGCCCGCTGAAAATCTCAGCAGGAGTGTGCCTATGCCAACCATCGAAACATACCGTAAGCAAGCCAAGTTGCTGCTCCGCTGGCATCGCGAAGGAGACTATTCTATTGGCGGGAGGGTACGCAGGCTTGAACGCTACCACTCTTTGACCGACCGCGAAGTGCTGGCGCTCAAGTTCACCCTTACCGTGGCGCAGGAGGTCGTCGCAGTAGAAGCCGGATATCAGAGTTGGGCAGAGCTGAAAGCGGCATCGGTCGGAGCACCCAAGAC
>DASZFN010000689.1:0-12071 GCA_035939715.1 Gemmataceae bacterium
TATTGCAGCTATGCCGACACCATCATGCCGCATTTCTTCTTCGCGGTCGGCTTTGCTTATCGGCTCACGTTGCTCAAGCGGCTCAAGATCGAAGGTTGGCAGCCTGCCTATGCGCGCGTCGTGCGCCGCAACCTGGGTCTCATTCTGTTGGGAATGGTCTGGTACCATCTGGACGGCAAGTTCGAGACCTGGGCCGAGTTGCAAAAGCTTGGCCTGGCAGGATTTATGCAAACTGCCTTCCAGCGGAACGTCTTCCAAACCTTGGTGCATATCGGCGTGACCGCCCTTTGGGTTCTTCCCGTTATTGCCGCGGGACCGACCATGCGGATTGCGTTCATGACGTTGTCCGGGTTGCTGCATCTGGGATTGTCGCATTGGTTTTACTATGCGTGGGTCATGCATCGACCAGGAATCGATGGCGGTCCGCTTGGTTTCCTGACCTGGACGATCCCCATGATAGCCGGCTCGCTCGCCTATGACATGGTGCTGCCAGGGAACCAGGCACGCCCGGTTGCAAGGTTGCTGGCCTGGGGGCTTGCTTTGATGTTGCTCGGCTACGCCATTTCGTGCCTGAACTCGATGTTCGTGACCGGACCAACAACTGTTGTCGGTCTCGGAGAAGTTTTTGTCGAGCCGCCCTTCGTGCCGCCTACGCGGCCCGTGGATATCTGGACCATGAGCCAGCGCGCTGGCAGCCTGTCGTACTTGGCCTTCGGGGCTGGCTTGTCGTTCGCGGTCTATGCCTTGTTTGTGCTGCTCTGCGACAGGAACCATTTGCAATTGGGACTTTTTCGCACTCTCGGCACGAACGCGCTGGCCGGCTACCTGATCCATGAGATCGTGGCCGGCGCCATCAAGCCACTCGCTCCCAAGGACGCGCCGCTCTGGTTTGTGGTCGCCATGATCGCCCTCTTTCTAGGCATCTGCTATCTCTTCATTCGCCACCTTGAAAAGAACAAATTGTTTTTGCGCCTGTAATCACAGTTGCCGACGCTTGGACAAACGATGCCCGCTACGCAACTTCGCGTGATTGACCGGCTCTGCGGCGGCGTCTAGAATCCGATTGAACGCCCTCGGGCCCATAGCTCAACGGCAGAGCAGGGGACTCATAATCCCTTGGTTACAGGTTCGAATCCTGTTGGGCCCAATTTTCGCCAACGAAACGCGTCGGCCTCTGTTGTTCATTTCGGTCGCTGTTCCCAAGCCCGCGCCGTGATCAATCCCGGTTCTCCCAAGGAGGTGTCTCGTGATGGGCACTTGGTATGCCTCTGCGCTTCCCGTGTCTGCTCTTACACCCACAGGCAGGACATTTGACGCATCCCTTGTCAATTGGCGCGTGGTCCGCTGGACGAGCGTCGCGTCTTTCCTGGTGGTGGCCGGCGTGCTGACTGCGATTCTGCTGAGAGATTATCGGGCTCAGGCAGCACAAAGGACATCGCGCGCCATGGCCCTGGCAGCACAGATGCAATCGCCGGCGGAGGTCAACAGAACCCCTGGGGAAAAGTCCGCCGTGGATGCTGAGACCAAGGGGGCTCAGACAGCTGCATCGCCCATGGTTATCTATCTTCCGGTGCCCGGCGCTGCCGAGCCACCGCCGCCGCCCGCCAGTGAGTTGCCGCCATCCGAACAGACGATCGGGGATGGGGCAGTTCCTTTCGACAACCTGGGCACGCAGGTATCGTTTGCGCCGAGCCCGGCGGACGCCGCCCGGCAGGCCCTCAAGGAGCGAAAGCTGCTCTTCACGGTTCATCTCGCCGGCAACTTTGAAGATTGCAAGTTCACCTGAAACAACGCCGAGGCGTTCCGTGTGAACGCTCTGGCCAACGCGGATGTCGGCAACTACATGAATGACCGCTTCATCTCATCCTTCCAGAAGGTCGGCACTTTCCGCATCGTCAACGGCGAGAAACAGGGCGGCAATGTGGCCAGTTATTTCTGTCTGTCCGACGGCTCTGTGCTGCACGCCATCGCGGGACCTGTGAATGCGGCGACCTTGCTGCGCGAGGCCCGCTGGGTCATCGAGAATCGGAAAATGGCGGTCTCGGCAAGCAAGGGCGATATTGAGAAATATCGGGCCTTTTTCAGGAAGGCGCATCTCGAGCGCTTGCGGCAAGAATACCGTGGGCGAGCCAAACCGGGACCGCTACCTGGCGACACGGATATCGCTGCGGCGACGACCGAAACACTTGCCAAAATGCCACTCGGCAAGGGCCGGCCGCTTCAGGCTCAAGTCCATACCTTGCTGGCGGCGTATCCCCTGGTCAAGCTGGAGCAGGTTTACCCCGTGGTCTTCGAAAGGATTCTGGGCGAGAAGGTTTCCACATTACCCGTCCTGGAAAACTAAGTCAGGATGTAACTCGATGCGTCCAGCGAGGCCCTCGCTACCGTGTTTTGAAGTTGCGCTTTTCTCCATGCCCTTGGTCTGGCCAGACCCCTGCCGGCTTGTCCGGCAGGTGAAGCAGTTCTGGGGCTAGCACGCGTTTTTCTTTTATCATCGATAGGGGTAGGGAGAGCGGCAATGAGGCCGCTCCCCCTCCCTCCGAACCGGACAGGCGGATTTCCCGCATCCGGCTCTCCAATCAGTAGGTCCTCAGTGGGACTGACAAAACGCACCGTGGGCTGTGGTGAGGTCAAACAGACCCAGGTCCGTGAAGTAGGCGTTGGGCCAACGATGATGATCCCTGCCGCGACCACAGCCGCGACGTCCCGCCCGCCGGCGCAAGATGCTGCGCATCCGCATGCGCACCCATTTGTCCAGGCGAGGGAACGTCGTCCGGTGACTGTATTTGAAGTAGTGAAACCAGCCCCGCAGGCTCGCATTCAGCCTCCCAACGATCACCACAGCTGCCGAACTGCTTCACCTGCCGGACGAGCCGGCAGGGGTCCTGGCTCTTGTATGAGCAACCATGGCCCCTGGCGCAAGCTCCGTCAAAACGTGCGTTCCAGTTCAAGTGCGTATTTTCCAAGCGCATCTATCTTGCCATAATATTGTCGAGTACCATTGAACGCATCGGTGGCTCGCCAGGCCGGTCGAGGTGTCATTCCATGAATACTGCACAACGCTCTTCGCCGTGGCCCATGCATCTGGGCAGCTCGTTATTCCTGCTGGTTGTCATGGCGCTGCTGGCCGGCCCTGGACTTGCCCAGGACGATCCTTACCAGGCGGCGCGCAACAAGATGGTCGACGAGCTCATCGAGCGCGAGGGGGTCAATAACCCGGCCGTGCTCAAGTCCATGCGCACCGTGCCGCGCCATCTCTTTGTCGCGCCGGAGCACCGTGCCCAGGCTTACATCGATGCCATTCTGGACATCGGCTACAAGCAGACGCTTTCTACGGGCTACATTGTCGCCTACATGACCCAGGCCGTCGATCCGCAGCCGACCGACAAGGTTCTGGAAATCGGCACCGGCAGCGGTTACCAGGCTTCCATCCTTTCCGGCATCGTCAAGGAGGTCTATTCCATTGAAATCGTCGAGCCGCTGGCGAGGCAGGCGGCCGAGCGGCTCAAGAAGCTCGGCTACAACAACGTGACCACGAAGGCCGGCGACGGTTTCAAAGGCTGGCCGCAGCATGCTCCGTTCGACAAAATCATCGTCACTTGCTCGCCCGAAGCCGTGCCGCAACCTCTAGCCGATCAACTCCGCGAAGGCGGCAAGATGATTATCCCGCTGGGCAAGCGCTATCACCAGGCGTTCTACCTGTTCGAAAAGCAGAACGGCAAACTGATCGAAAACAAGCTGTTGCCGACCCTGTTTGTGCCAATGACCGGCATGGCCGACGAGCTGCGCAAGAACAAGGAGGATTCCGCCCATCCCAAGATCGCCAACGGCGGCTTTGAGGAGAGCACGGACGACATGCCCGATGGCTGGTTCTATGCCCGGCAAGCTACGCTTGAGCACCTGGGCGCGAAGGAAGGCAAAGCTTACATGACCTTCAGCAACACCGAGCCCGGCCGGGAAGCCCATATCCTTCAGGCCGTCGGCATCGATGGTTCGCGTGTTCAAAAGATCAATATCAGCTTGTGGGTCAGGGCCGAGGGGACTACGCGCGGTCAACCCAGTCTGCGGATTAGCTTCTACGACACCAATAATCATGCCCTGGGCAGCCACAACATCGGCCCGTGGGTAGGAACCTTCAGATGGAAACGGGCTTCCAAGGAAATCAATGTGCCCAAGGACGCCGTCATGGGCATGATCCAGGTCGGACTGCGCGGAGCAACAGGCCGGCTAAGCATTGACGACGTACGCATGAGTTACACGGCACGTTGACTCCGATTGTCCAGCTTACGCGACTCCTTTGCCGCTGCTAAGCTTACAGCATGTAAGCTCGTCTCGTTCTCAGAACCATCCATATGCCATGTTCCGTGCCGGGGTCACAACTTCTGTCCTGCTTTGCCTGCTCGCCGCCGTGCAGGCGCGAGCCGGACTCTATTACAGCGGCGAGGCGATCGCCGACCTGCCGTCGCAGTGGCGCGGCTTCTTGCTCGATCAGCGGTTGCTGCGTAATATTGGGGTGAAGCCGGGCCCCGGGATTCCGGCGAATCCGTTGCGTGTGCGTTACGAACAGGCCGCCAACAAGTTAGAGCGGGCTCGCCCCGGCAAATTGAAGGCGGACGAACTGGCTGATCTAGGGGCGCTCTACCTACGCCTGGGAAACGTGGCCAGGGCCGTAGAACTATTGCGTGCCGCCCAGCGTGACTTTCCCCATCATTTCCGCATCGCCGCCAACCTGGCCACCGCTTGGCAGTTGCAAGGAGATCTGCACCAGGCGGCCGCCAGCTTGCAGCAAGCCGTTCGTCTTGCGCCCGGCAATCTGCAGAAGGCAGAGGAGCTTCAGCTCCGCTTGATTCAGCAACGCCAGCGTCGGCCGCGCGATCAGGACCTGGACGACTTATTCGGCATCCGCTACGTGGACGAAACGGGCAACTATGCGCCGGGCAAACTGGCTGCCAGCGAGCGAAAAAAGCTGCCGTCCGATGCCGTGGCGCTCACTCAGCAAGTGGCCTTGTGGCTGCCAGCGGACGGCCGTTTGCTTTGGCAGTTGGCCGAGCTGGCCAACGCGCATGGCGATGTCAGGACCGCGGCGGCGATCATGGACGGCTGCGTCACAGAGTTCGGCATGAGCGCGGCGGACCTGCGCCGGCATCGCCAGGTTTTGCGGGCTGCCGCGGACGCCCTGAGCGCGAACGCCGATGCGGGCCAGGCACGCACCGCGCACCAAGATCACGCCGGCTTGATGAAGCCCCGCTCAAGACGGCCTTTGCGCAATGCCGTTGACACGGAGAATTTGCCGGAGATCGACCCTGCTGGGATCAACCCGCTGCCCTGGGCGGTGCTTGCGGACACCAGCGTGGATCGACAGTTCAAGCCTACCTTTGCCCGGTATCTTCAGGAGCTGGACGGTAAACGGGTCAGCCTCAGCGGTTTCATACAGCCGGTCAAGGAGGAGCTTGAGCTTGGCTCTTTCCTGCTCATCGAGTATCCCGTCGGCTGCTGGTTTTGCGAGATGCCGGAGGTCACGAACATTGTCCTGGTGGAATTGGAGGCGGGAAAGACAACGCCTTACAAACGCAGCCTGATCAAGGTCACCGGCGAGCTTCACTTGAACTTCACCGTTCCGGAAAAGTTCCTCTACGAAATCCGCAAGGCCGAGGTCACCGAAGTGGATTGAGAAGAGTCCTGTCCCCTTGTCTGGTTAGGCTCTACACTATCCATGGGAGCAGGCTCTTCTGCAGAACGGATCATCTCTTGATGGAGTTGATATGGCTTTGACTGCCGAGCAAATCAATCAGCAGAGAAAGGAGGCCGAGGAACTGCTGTTCTCCGGCCCACAAAAACTGGGCTTCGCCAAGGCGCTGTTCTTCGGTCACTTCAACGCGCCGCTGCTTTTCCCCTATCCGGAGATCGACCCCCAGGAGCGCGATCGTCTCAACAAGATCCTTGCCGATGTCCGCCGCTTCGCCGACGAAAAAATGGATCCCGCGGCCATCGACCGCAATGCGGAGATTCCGGCGGAAGTTATTGCCGGGCTGGGCGACGTGGGCGTGCTCGGCATGACGGTGCCGCGCGAATACGGCGGCCAGGGCATTTCCCAGCTCGGCAATGCCCGCGTCATGGAGATCATCGGCGCCCGCGACGCCGGCACCTCCGTGTTCGTCAACGCCCATCATAGTATCGGCATCCGCGCCTTGCTGTTGTTCGGCAGCGACGCGCAAAAACGCCGCTGGCTCCCCGGCCTGGCAAACGGCCGGCAACTGGCGGCCTTCGCCTTGACCGAGCCGCAAGCCGGCTCCGATGCCGGCAATGTCCAGACCACGGCCACGCTGGCGGCGGATGGCAAGACCTACATCCTCAACGGCGAAAAACGCTACATCACCAACGGCGCCATTGCCCAGGTGCTTACCGTCATGGCGCGCACGCCCGTACCGGGTAGCAGCGACAGCAAGGTGACCGCGTTCCTGGTGACGCCCGACATGCCCGGGTTTGAGGTCGTGGAGGCCCGCATGCCCAAGTGCGGCATTCGCGGCACGGCCACGGCGCGGCTGGCGTTTCACAACATGCCGGTGCCGGTGGAAAACGTGCTTGGCCAGGTCGGCAAGGGGTTGCGCATTGCCCTCACGGTGCTCGATTTCGGACGCACCACCTTCGGCGCCAGCTGTACGGGCGTCGCCAGGGTCTGCCTGCGCGCCGCCATTCAGCACGCCAACACGCGCGTGCAGTTCAAGCAGAAACTGGGCGAATTCGAACTGGTCAAGAAGAAAATCGCCTTCATGGCCGCCCAGGTGTTTGCCATGGATGCCACGGTCAGCCAGTGCGCCGCTTTCATCGACCGGGGCGCCGAGGACTACATGCTCGAGACCGCCATGCTGAAGGTCTGGTCCACGGATGCCCTGTGGCAGGTCGTCAACGACACCATGCAGATCTACGGCGGCCAGGCCTATTTTGCCAACGAACCCTACGAACGCATGATGCGCGATGCCCGCATCAACCAGATCGGCGAGGGCGCCAACGACGTGCTGCGTGCCTTCATTGCCATGGTTGGCATGAAACCGGTCGCGGACGTGCTGCTGGGTGTGAAGAATGCGCTGTCGCATCCGTTCCGAGATTTCACGAAGCTATGGGGATTCGGCCGCAAGCAAGTCGAAGCGCGCGTCTGGACGCCGCAGGTGCCTGTGAATGCTGCCGGGCTGCGCCCGGAAGCGCACGAACTCGGCAAGCGCGTCAACGAATTCGGCCGGGCGGTGCAGAGCATGCTCACGCGCCATCGCGAAGGCATCCTGGAGCGGCAATACGTGCAGGAGCGCATTGCCGACGCCGCCTGCGACCTTTACGCAGCCAGTTGCACGCTCAGCCGATTGGATAGCTTGCTGACCCATGGCAACGGCGACGGCGCGGACGTGAAAAAGCACATCGCCGCCGGGAAACATTTCCTCCGCCTGGCCAGCCGCCGCATTCGCCAAAACCTGGCCGCGCTTAACGACAATGACGATGAACAAACTACGGCCACGGCGAACGCATTTCTCAAAGGGTAGGATAGCGCTCTTCTGCACCAGCCCGAAGCGCCAGCGAGGCCCTCGCTCGCGCTTCGGGCTGGTGCAGAAGATTCGCGCGCTCATCAGGGCTTCTTGACTTTCTCTGGCTGCACAATCGTCGACCCCTTCAAGTAAAGTTGCAGCGCTGCCTCGTCTGCTTTCAGCGTCGCAGGCTCGTTCAGCCGCTTGAGGCCGCCGAGTAACACCGTGCCGGCGTCCGGCACCGTGGTATTTGGCTTTCTCGGGTCCGCGGCGGCCGACTTGCCCTGGATCAAGGCGATCAGTCCCTCAAGCGCCTTTTGCGTTTCCGGGGTCGTGGTGATCGTCAGGTTATCACCTTCGACCTTGGTCTCCAGAACTTTCGCTTTGACGTGCTCGCGCAAAAAAGCGGCCAGAGTTTCGGCCTTGTCATGAGGAAGGTTATAGGTGCTGCGAGCCAGGTTAACCACGCGCTGCTCCTGCTTTGCAGTCACTCGTTCGTAGTACACTGCCAGACGCCGTAAATCCGCGGGCTTTGGCGAGCTGATTTGCAGGGCGCCAAGGGTCCTTGTAGCCCTGAGCCTGACGTCTGCTGCGTCAACATGCGGCGGACTCAAAGCCGGTTTTGAGCTCTTGCGCAAGGCCTGCACTTCCCTGAGCAGCCTCTGGATCTGCTGTTCCAGCGCTTGCAGCCGTTTCTCACGCTCGGCGTCCGAAACGGACCGGTCCGCCGCCACGTCTTCCGCAAGTTGCAGAACGATCTCCTGATCAAACCTTGCCGTCGCGCTCGGCTTGATTTCGATGGGAATCGTCAGATCCTTCGCCGGATAGACGAGTTCAATATTCAACTCCTTGCTGTCCTGTCGGGGCGCGGCGTCGGGCTTTTGCCGCTGAACCTGGGACCAGCCCGGAATGGCCAGCAGCGCCAAGAGGGCGATGGCCAGGGCGCCTGCATAGGGCATACGATGCGGAATATGGTCGCGCATGATCATTGTCAATCTCCTCTCAAAAACCTGACGGGCGCTGCCGTTCATACCCAGCGCGGGCACGGGAGCGGCCGTCTGTGAAACATATTGTGTCACTTCAATCAGGGCCTCGGCGTAAGAGCGGCGCTCGTCGGGCAGGGTGCCGATGACCCAGGCATCGCAAGCCAGCTCCGCATTGAGTCGAAGCTGCCGGCGCACGTACCAGAAAAGCGGATTCCACCACCACACACACGCAGCGATGATTTCCAGCCAGCTCACCCAGTGATCGCGCCGGCGCAGATGAGCCAGTTCATGTGCGATCACACTGCGGCGGCAATGGGCCGGCAGCGCATGCATTAGCAGGGCCGGCCACAGGAGCTTCGCCCGGCCGAGCCCCCAAACGAACGGCGAGCTCAGGCGCGCCACCAGCCGGGTGATGGGCGGCCGCACGTGCAGCCTACCGGCCAGGTCGTCCACCTGTCTGGCCAGGCAGCGCGGGGCCCGTTTGCCGTGTGCTGAAAGCCTGCGGAACCGCAAGATGCGGACAAGCTGGGCCAGGGCCACGAGCGCCGTGCCCGCCAGCCAGGTACCGGCAAGGCTGCTGCCCAGCAGCGGGCTTTGCCACCACGGCGCGGCGACAGCCGGGCATTCCAAACGTAGCGCCTCCTTATCGGCGCGCGCGGTGATCCCGGCCATGTTCTCGGCCGTACCCGGCGGAGTAGCCGTGACTTCAACCGGCCTGGTGCAACTGCCCAGCTCTGCCTCGGGCACCGTGAAATACTCCACAGAAGCGGCACCGCCGCGCTCCTGCGGCAGCCATTCCGGGACCGCCCACGGCCAGTTCACGAGTGGCGGTACCAGCAATTTCAGCAGCACCACGAGCCAGAGGGCGTGCCTCACCGCGGGGCGAAAACGCCCCAACCGGCACAGCGCCGCGACCAGACACGCCAGCACGGCGGCAGTCACCAGGTTTTGTCCAAGCCACCAAAACATGGGAAACCCATTCGCGACGAGTGACAGGTGACGAGTGGCTTGTCACTCGTCACTCGTCACTCTTCTTTTTCTTGCCCTCGAGCTGATCAAGCAACTGCCTGAACTGGTTGATCTCCGCGGGCGTGAAGCGTTGCTGCTCGACCAGGGCCAGCATGAGCGGCGTGGCGATGCCGCCGCATAGTTCATTGGCCAAGTCCTTGAGGCGCTGGCGCAGGAGCTTGTCGCGGGTAACGGTCGGCTGGAACACGTGCGCCATGCCGCTCTTGTCGCTGCTCACGAAGCCCTTCGCTTCCAACCGCTGCAGCATCGTCAGGACGGTGGTGTACGCCCAGCGGCGGCCCTGCCGGCGCGACCAGGCGTTGATTTCGCGCACCGTACCCGGGCCGTGTTCCCACAGCATTTTCAAAAGATCCAGCTCGTTCTCGCCCAGCGATGACTGGCGCGGCTCCGCCATGGAACTCTCCCGTAGGCCCGTCGCTTCCTACAAGCTGTAGTTGATAATGCTACTACAAAGTGTCGGAGGCTGTCAACAGCGAATCAGCAATTTTTGAGAGATCAGTTTTCCGCCTGACCTCCCTAGATTCGTCGGGCAGCTACCCATCAATTCGCCTAGAATCTACCCTGTACCGCAAGGCATGATACCGGCGAGACGCTTATGAGCCAAAGCCCTGTCCCTCCTTCCCCTGCTCATCCGGTTACGGTGCTGTTGATTGACGATCAGGCGATTGTCGGCGAGTCGGTGCGCCGCATGCTGGAGCCGGAAACGGACATTGTTTTCCATTTCTGCAAGGACGCGACCAAAGCCATTGAGACGGCGAACGCCGTGCAGCCGACCGTGATCCTGCAAGACCTGGTCATGCCGGACATTGACGGCCTCGTGCTGGTCAAGTTTTTCCGCGCCAACGCCGCGACCAGGCAAACGCCGATGATCGTGTTATCGAGCAAGGAGGAGCCGACCGTCAAGGCGCAGGCCTTCGCCCTGGGCGCCAACGATTATCTGGTAAAGCTTCCCGACCGCATCGAGCTGATTGCCCGCATCCGCTACCACTCGCGCAGTTATACCGCGCAACTGGAACGCGATGAGGCGTATCGCAAATTAGCGGAAAGCGAGCGTCTGATGGCCGAGGAGCTGGCCCAGGCGTCGCGCTATGTGCAATCACTCTTGCCGACGAAGCTGACCGGCGCGGTGGGCATCGAATGGCGGTTCGTCCCATCCACGCAGCTGGGCGGCGATATGTTCGGCTATCACTGGCTCGATGCGGATTGTCTGGCCGTTTACCTGCTCGACGTGAGCGGCCATGGCGTCGGTTCATCGCTGCTGGCGGTGTCGGCGGCGAACCTTCTGGCGGCGCAAGCACTAGCGGGCGTGGACTTCCGCGACCCGGGCAAGGTGCTCGGCCGGCTCAACGACATCTTTCCGATGGAAAAGCAGAACGACAAGTATTTCACGATCTGGTATGGAGTTTATCGCAAACCCGAGCGCACGCTGCTGTTCGCCAACGCCGCCCATCCGCCGCCGCTCCTGTTCACCGGGCCGGCGGCGAGCGACGCGCCCATGCAGCGGCTCAAGTCCACGGGCCTGGCCGTCGGCATGATGGCCGGGACCGAGTATGACACGCGCCAGGTCGCGCTGGGAGCGCATGCCCGGTTGTTGCTGTATAGCGACGGCGTCTATGAAATCGCTCGGCCGGACGGCTCCATGTGGTCGGCAAGCGATTTCGCGCAATTTGCCTCGACCCTGGCTCCTGCGGACGGTCCCGTGCTCGACCGTGTCCTCAACCACGTCAAGGAAATGCACGGCTCGGACATGCTGGCTGATGATTTCTCCATCCTGGAATTGACCTTTGATCAATGAATCGGTTGTAGCGATTTTGCGGGTTAGAGAGGCTGTGCCTGCGGGGTCATCTGGGAAAACCGCTGGCCCTTGGCTAGCGTGCCCGGCATACTGAATGCCTGTCCGTATGCCGGCGCTCCAACCTGATGGCCATAGCCATGACGATAAAACAAAAACTCCGCACCCTTGTCCTCGTGAGCACGGTGGGCCTGGCGGCCGTTCTCGGTTTGGCCGTGTATCTGCTGGCCACCTATCGCGTGAGTGGGCCGATCTACGAGCGCATCATCAAGCGGAACGCGGCGATGGGCGAGATGGAACCGTCCGTTCTCTACGCCTTGCGCACCTATTACACGGTCAGTCAGCTCAAGGACGCTAGCGATCCCGCGGAAATCCGGCAATTGCGCGACCGTTATCGCGAGCTGGAAAAGTCCTATCATCAACGCCGCGATTACTGGGTAAAGGAGCTTGGCGAGGGGCCGATGAAAGAAGCACTCACCGGGCCCGTTCACCAGACCGCCATCGCCTTCTTTCGAGCAATTAACGACGAATTTCTGCCGGCGCTCGAAAAAAGCGACAAAAAGGAAGCTGCGCAGATATTCACCACGCGGCTCAAGCCGCGCTTCGAGGAACACAGCGAGGCCGTTTCCCAAACGATGCAGCAGGCCAAGCAGAAGACGGAAGAAGAGGAAAACAAGGTCCGTGACCAAGCCCGGTTCTGGGAGTTGTTCATGGTCGTGGTCGGCGTCCTGACGGTAGTCCTGGTCGGCA
>DASZFN010000690.1:0-2756 GCA_035939715.1 Gemmataceae bacterium
TGCCGGACAAGCCGGCAGGGGTCCCTACATCAAGCAATGAGGTCTGCCGGTTTCCTAGGAAAAGGCGCGATTTCCAAGCCCATCACCGAGGTCGGCCGTCTCCGGCGCTTCAGGCGTGTGTTCAGATCCCAACCGCAATCTCAAGGTTTGCTCATGCCCACGAAGCTGCCGTCGTTTTCCCGCGCCAGGGCCCAGAGAAAAGCGCCCACGTCCGGGCTCTCGTAGAAGAAACCGATGGTGTTGATGCGCACGCGCGGCCGGCCGGCAATCTCGCGGTTCCAGTTGCGGCGCAGCAGATTGCGAATGTGCCGGGCCAGAAGCTCGGAGCGCTCGGTTTCCTTGAGGTTGTTCTCCTGCTCCGGCGTCAAGCCGGGGCCGATGTTCGGCAAGCCGTCGGAAAGAACATAGATCGTGTCGAGTCCAAGATCCCTCAGACGGAACGCGGCCTCGAAGGCGGAGTACATGTCGGTCGGCCCGGTCGGCTTGGTTTGAGAGAGGGCTTTCAGGGCCTGGTCGGCGCTGGTTTTAGGATCATAATCGATCCAGCGGCCGTCATTGCCAAGCGGGTAGCTTACCTTATCGGAGAACAGGATCACCTGGAACTTGGTCAGATCGGTGAGACTGCGCATGACCTTGCTGAGGGTCTCGCGGACGCCCAGCCATTTATTTGGCGCGGCAGTCTTCTCGTCCACGAGTTCCATGCTGCCGGACATGTCCACAAGAAAGACCACGCGCCGGCCGGCCAGAGCGATGCCCTCGAAGCGGTTCTCCACGGCGGCCAGGGCGCGGCTGGCTTGATCGGCGAGCGATTGCTTTTCGCGCTGCAGCGCGCCGATGTTGCGTGTGGCCTCTGAAAGATCTTTCTTTTGATCGGCGGCAATCGTTTCCAGATTCTGCACGCGCGTCTCTGCATCCGTCAGCTTGGAGCGGTAGGAATCGATTTCTCGCTGCAGCTTCTTGGCGCGGGCTTCCTCGTCCTGAAGCTGTTCGGCCAAGTTCTCCGCGCGGCGCGATGACTTCCTGGCCTGCGTATCCTTGTCGCGGAGCAGAAGCTCCAGATCGGCTGCACGCGCTGACACGGCCGCCTTTTCCTTGGCCAGGTCAAGCTGCTCCTTGGTCAGTTTGATGAGGCGATCCTCGCTGTCGCCAAGCTGGATGCGGAGCGCCGCCAGTTGCGTGTTGAGGGCGGCCAGCTCGGCGCGGCCCGCCGCCAGGTCCCGGCGCAGGCGATCGCGTTCCGCAGCAGTCGTCTTTTGCCGCTGCGCCAGGGCATCGCTATCGGCAATGGAGCCGAGCAGCAGAGAGTAGGTTTGATCCAACGCCTCCTGGGTAATCTTCAGCTTGTCGTTGGCCTCGCCGGCCCGCGCAGCGCGCTCCTTGGCCTCGCGCAGGTTGAGCAGCCACAGCAGGATCACGCACCCCAGGGCGCAGCAGAGCACGTCCACCATGGAGAGGTTGAAGATCGTCGGCGTGCGGTGGCGGATTTGCATGGCGGCGTCAGATCTCAATGGTCCTTTTCAGCCGAGAAAACTCGGAATGTCCGTTTCGCGGGCGTGCCGGCGGCCGGCGGCTGGGCAAGGTTGGAGAGCGGCAGAACCATATCCAGGTGACCGTGCGGCAACTCGCCCCGGTGGATACGGCAAGCCAGGCTGTGCGCCGCCTGGGCCACGGCATCCGGCAGCAGCACGTTGACGCGAACAGGGCCGTCCGAGATCTCCATCAGGTTTTCGCCGAAATCCTCGGTAGAATCCAAGTCTTTAACAGGCGCGGGCTGGCGGACCGACTCTTCCAAGGCGGCCACCAGGCCCGGCAAACGACCGGCTGCCGCGGTCACAATCACGGTCCGCAGCACGTCGCGGGCTTGCGTGGCGGCCAGGATGCGCTGCACGCCTTCCAGAGTCTGCGCCACCAGGCGGTCGCAAAACGCGTGGATGTCTTCCGGACGCAGCAGCAGGTTCTGATACCACTGCGGCGTTTGGATCAGGAGATCGACCACCTTGCCTTTTGCCGCGGTGTCGAGCGCGTCTTCCAGCTGGTCGTAAAGGGATTGCTCGGCCGGCGCGGAGTCGCGGGGATCGCGACGGCTCTGACGAATGCAGCGGTCCGCGACCATGTCGAGCAGCCGGCCCTTCCAGGCACGCAAATTGAGGTGCGGCAGGGTTTGTGCCGCCTGCACATAAAGCTGGTCGGCGTCGGCAAAAATCGTCGTCAGGCTCAACGCATGATCATCCGCATCGAGCACGAGCGCTAATCCTGACCACGGCTGTACCGCGTGAATGGCCAGCGCGCACGCCAACGGCGCCTGCACCGAGCCAAGCAACGGCCAGCGTGCCTTCTGGGCCAGCGGCGTGAGCAAGGTGACCTGCGTCCGCGTCAGATAGCCGGGCAGCACGACGACCAGTCCCTTGGTATCCGTGCACGAGGCCTGCAGGCGCTCGAAAACGGCCGCCATCGCCTTGCTTGCATTGAGCCGGTACCTGCCGGCCACCCATTCCCGTTTTTCGCCAAGGGCTGCCAGGAAATCGCAGCAGGTCAAATGCGGCGACTGTCTGCACAAGGCGGCGCCGGCCCGGCCGACTTGAGGCCGGCGATTCTCCAGACTCAGCACCATCGGCAATTCGTCGCGGTCCTCATCCAGCGGCAAGATGCGCGGCTCAAGCTGGATAGGCCCGTGCACGGCCCGCGCCCGCGTCGCATTGAGGTCGAATCCCGCCAGGATCGCCGCCAGCTCAGGTCTCTTGGCGGCAACCGGCTTC
>DASZFN010000691.1:0-4885 GCA_035939715.1 Gemmataceae bacterium
CTCAGTTCACGGCGGAGAATATTCCTTATGTCGTGCCGGACATCGCCGTGGAGCGCGACGAGGACAGCGATTACAAGATTCGCCTGCTCGACGACTGGATGCCGAACATCTACATCAGCCGCCGCTACATGGAGCTGTATCGCGACAAGGCCGCCGATCCCAAGGCCAAGGAGTATTTGAAGCGCAAGATCCAGGCGGCGCAGTGGCTGCTGGAGTCGATCGAGCAACGCCGCAATACCCTGGAAAAGGTCACCCGCGCTATCATTCAGCATCAGCGCGCCTTCCTGGATCAGGGCCCGGACCACATTCAGCCGCTCAAGATGCAGCAGATTGCCGATCAGGTTGGCGTGCACGTCACCACCGTAAGCCGGGCTGTGGACGACAAGTGGGTGCAGACGCCGCGCGGCATCTTTCCGCTCAAGCGCTTCTTTGGCGGCGGCACTCAGACAGCCTCCGGTGAGGAAGTGGCCTGGGAGCAAATCAAGCGCAAGCTGGAAGAGATTATCGACCAGGAGGATAAATCCAATCCGCTTTCGGACGAGGACCTCGTCACCAAGCTTCAAGAGAGCGGCTTCCCAGTAGCGCGGCGCACCGTGACCAAGTACCGCAAGATGCTGGATATTCCTTCTTCCCGGCAGCGAAAAAACTGGACTGAGTGAGGTCAGAAGCCAGAGGTCAGAAGTCAGAGATCAGAAGTCAGCCCGCGTCTTCTGACTTCTGCTTTCTGACCTCTGACTTCTGATTTCTGACTTATGCAGCAACTCATTGAAGATCTGCGCCGCCAGGAATTCAAAATCAAGGAAGGCGGCGGGACCAAGGCCATTGCCCGCCAGCATGACAAGGGCCGTCTCACCGCCCGCGAGCGCATCGCTCGTCTCATCGACTCCCAGAGCGAATTCTTCGAACTTGGCCTGTGGGCCGCCTGGAACATGTACCAGGACTGGGGCGGCGCGCCATCGGCCGGCGTAGTCACCGGCGTAGGCACCGTGGCCGGCCGGCGCGTGATGATCATCGCCAATGACGCTACGGTGAAAGCGGGCGCCTTTTTCCCGCTCACGTGCAAGAAGGTTCTGCGGGCGCAGCGTATCGCCCTCGACAATCGGTTGCCGCTGGCTTACCTGGTCGATAGCGCGGGCGTCTTTCTGCCTTTACAGGATGAGGTATTTCCTGACGAAGACGATTTCGGCCGCATTTTCCGCAACAACGCCGTCATCTCGGCAACCGGCATTCCGCAATTCGCCGCCATCATGGGCAACTGTGTGGCGGGCGGGGGCTACCTGCCGGTTTTGTGCGACAAGCTCCTCATGACGGAAGGGAGCGGCCTCTATTTGGCCGGCCCGGCTCTCGTCAAAGCTGCCATCGGTCAAACGGTGAGCCATGAGGAGCTGGGCGGGGCCGAGATGCACGCTGCCATCAGCGGCACCATCGACTTCCGGGAACGCGATGACGAAAGCTGCCTGGAGAGACTGCGCCGCTTGATTGGCGCTTTGCCCTGCGATCCAGGCCATGTCCACAGCGAGACGAAACCAGCCAAATCAATTACCGATCTGGATAAACTCCTGGCATCTGAGCTGCGTCAGGAATACGATGTGCGCGAGCTGCTGGCGTGCTTTCTGGATACGGGACCCTTCGACGAGTACAAGGCGGAATACGGCCAAACGCTGGTATGCGGCTACGGCCGCCTTGGCGGGGTGGCGGTCGGCGTGGTTGCCAATCAGCACAAGCGCTGTAAACCGGCGGAAGGGCCGCTTCAGTACGGCGGCGTGATCTACGTGGACAGCGCGGACAAGGCCGCCCGCTTCATCATGGATTGTAATCAGACGCGGCTCCCCCTGCTCTTTTTCCAGGATGTCAACGGCTTCATGGTCGGCCGGGACTCCGAGCAGGCCGGCATTATCCGCGCCGGCGCCAAGCTGGTGAATGTCATCGCCAATAGCGTTGTTCCGAAAATCACGGCCATCCTGGGCGGCTCGTACGGGGCCGGCAACTATGCCCTGTGCGGCAAGGCATTTGATCCGCGTTTGATCTTCGCCTGGCCCACGGCGCGTTATGCGGTCATGGGCGGCGAGCAGGCGGCCAGCACTTTGCTCGACATCACCGTGTCGGCGCTGCGCCGTCAGGGGCATGAACCAGACGCACAGGAATTGGAAAATCTCCGCGAGAAGGTGGAAGCAGGCTACCGGGAGCAAACCGACGTTCGCTACGCAGCAGCCCGGCTGTGGATCGACCAGATTCTGGCGCCGGAAGATACGCGTTCTGCCTTGCTGACGGCTCTGGACGTTTCCACGCGACACCAGGAGTCTCGGGAGTTCAAGACGGGGGTGTTACAGGTTTAAAGCCTACTGCTTTACGCCGAAGGCGTTGTACAACACAGCCCAGGGTCGCGCCAGCGCACCCTGGGAAAGCAGTTGCCCTGATCGATCCTACCCCGAAGGGGTTGCACAAGGGCCTTGGATTCGCTCTTGTCCAACCCTTTCAGGGTAGACGCGCTGGGTGAGTTCTCGGTCCCAGGGTGCGCTAGCGCGACCCTGGGCTGTGCTGTGCAACGCCTTCGGCGTTATTTGGCATTAACGGAGGCCGGGAATTGGAGCGCGTGCGGATCGGCAATGGCTGCGGCTTCTGGGGCGACAATCTTGATGCGCCCGTGCTGCTGGCGGAACAGGGCCGGCTCGATTACCTGACGCTCGAGTATCTCGCCGAATTAACCATGTCGATCCTGGCGCTCCAGAAGCAGCGGGATCCAGAGGCCGGATTTGCAACGGACTTCCTCGATGTCCTCGAACGGCTTTGCCCGGTCTTGAGCGCCCAGCCGCAGCTGAAGATTGTCAGCAACGCAGGAGGCATGAATCCAGCCGCTTGCGCCAGGAAAGCGAAAGCCATTCTTGAAAAGGCCGGGCTTGGCGGACGAAAGATCGCGGTTGTCAGCGGCGACGATCTCATGCCGCGGCTGGATCAACTTTTGGCGGAAGGACACACGCTCGCCAATCTCGATACCGGCGCGCCGTTCGCTCAGGTGCGCGACCGCGTGGTGAGCGCCAATGCCTACCTGGGCGCTCGGCCGATTGTCGATGCTCTCAAGGAAGGAGCTTCGCTTGTCATCACGGGCCGTGTTGCCGACGCCTCTTTGACCTTGGGTCCGGCCGTTTTCGAGCTTGGTTGGGCCTGGGACAATTGGGATTGCCTCGCCGCCGGCAGTGTAGCCGGGCATATCATAGAATGCGGCGCGCAGGCGACCGGCGGCTTGTGGTGCAACTGGCAAGAAGCGCCGGACCTGGCGAACGTCGGTTACCCGATTGCTGAAATCGACAAGGACGGCACGTTCCGCATCATGAAACCGCCGGGCACGGGCGGGGCAGTCAATCAAGAGACCATCTCGGAGCAGCTTCTCTACGAAGTCGGCGACCCGGCCGCTTATTTGACACCCGACGTATCCGCCGACTTCACGAGTGTACAGCTGACCGAGACCGGCCCGGACGAGGTACTTGTCGAGGGTGCGCGCGGGAATCCTGCGACAGATACTTACAAGGTGTCGATTGCCTATCGTGACGGCTTCATGGCAAGCGGCAGCCTGGTCATTCTCGGACCCGGAGCCGCTGCCAAGGCTCGTGAGTGTGGAGAAATGATTCTTGAACGTCTGCGTCGAGCAGGGACCGAGCTTGAGCACCATCACATCGAATGCCTGGGCGCAGGCGACTGTGTCCCAGGAGTAATCACGGCCGCATCCGAGCCTCCCGAGGTTGTGTTGCGCGTCACCGCCCGAGATTCGCGACGGACCGCCGTCGAGCGCTTTACGAAGGAAATTGCCCCGCTGGTAACGTCGGGCCCGCCAGGCGTCACCGGCTACGCGACAGGACGTCCGCCAGTTCGCGAAGTGTTTGCGTACTGGCCGGCGCTGATTGCCAAGAGCGCGATACAGTCAGCAGTCAGTAGTCCTCACGCTCCGCGTGAGGAAGGCCTTCACGCCGAGCGTGAAGGCTACAATAAATCATGAAGTCGACAAATTCAATTTTGTTGAGCGACATCGCCCACGGCCGCAGTGGCGATAAGGGCAATCACGCCAACGTGGCTGTGATTGCTTACACGGCAGCCGGCTTTGCCTGGTTGCGCGAGGTATTGACGAGCGAGCGCGTTCAGGCGTACTTTGCGGCTCTTGGGCCAACGCGCGTGGTGCGCTACGAGGCTGCCAATCTGCAGGCGTTGAACTTTCTCCTGTACGATGTCCTGGGCGGCGGAGCCAGCCGCTCGCTGCGCAGCGATAACCAGGGCAAGACGCTGGCGCTCGCCTTGCTTCAGATGGCGGTCGAGAGACCCAGGAATTACCAGGCCATGCGCCGTCCCTGAGCTTGCGAAGCATGGAACCTGTGCGCGAATCGGCTGCACCAGCCCGAAGCGCTAGCGAGGGTCTCTCTAGCGCTTCGCGCTCGCTGCCGAGTTAGAGAAGCATCCCAACGAAGGAAATCATGGCAGAAACTCTTGCGCTATACGAGAGCCGTCCACCCGCGGCGCTGATCACGCTCAATCGGCCGGAGCGCCGCAATGCCCTGTGCCGTGGACTCATCACGGCGCTGGCCGAAGCCCTTGACCGTGCGGCCAAGGATAGCGCCGCACGCTGCGTCATCCTTACCGGAGCCGGCTCGGTCTTTTGCGCGGGGATGGATCTGGCCGAATTGGCCGAATCGCTTGACCGGCAGAAGAGCAGCCCCGTCGCCGCTAAGACGGAACAGGAGGCCGCGATCTGGGAAGACGCGGCACGCCTGGCGAAACTCTATGACTCCCTTTACCGATTTCCAAAACCGACCATCGCCGCTGTGAACGGGGCGGCCGTGGCCGGCGGCGCGGGCCTGGTCACGGTGTGCGACCTGGCCCTTGCTGTGCCCGAGGCCCG
>DASZFN010000692.1:0-10047 GCA_035939715.1 Gemmataceae bacterium
TGGACGGTTCCAAACCACGCGAGGTCAACCTCCCCGGCATCGGCTCGGCTCGTGGCTTCGAAGGCAAGAGCAGCGACACCGATGTCTTCTACAGCTTCGACAGCTTCAACGTTCCGGGCCGAACATTCCGTCTCGATCTGAAAGCGGACAAGAGCACACTGTTCCACGAGCCGAAGCTGCGCTTCAAGCCGGAGGACTTCGAGGTCAAGCAGATCTTCTACACGAGCCCCGACGGCACCAAGATCCCCATGTTCATCAGCCACAAGAAGGGGCTGAAGCTGGACGGCGACAATCCCACTTTGCTTTATGCCTACGGCGGCTTCAACATCAGCCTGACCCCGAATTTCAGCGTCAGCAAATTGGCCTGGATGGAAATGGGCGGCGTCTACGCCCAGGCGAACCTGCGCGGCGGCGGCGAGTACGGCCGGGAATGGCACCGCGCCGCCACGCGCCTCAACCGCCCCAAGGCTTACGAAGATTTCATCGCCGCCGGCGAGTGGCTCATCGAAAACAAGTACACCCGGCCCGAGCGCCTCGCCATCCAGGGGGGCAGCAACGGCGGCCTGCTGGTGGGCGCGGTCATGTGCAAGCGTCCCGACCTCTATGGCGCCTGCCTGCCCGCGGTCGGCGTCATGGACATGCTCCGCTTCCACAAGTTCACCGCCGGCCGCTTCTGGACCGATGATTATGGTTCCGCGGACAAGCCGGACGAATTCAAGGCGATCTATGCCTATTCGCCGTATCACAATCTGAAGGAAGGCGTCAGCTATCCGGCGACCCTGGTGACGACCGCCGACACCGACGACCGTGTGGTGCCCGGCCACAGCTTCAAGTTCGCCGCACAGCTCCAGCACTGCCAGGCGGGTCCGGCGCCGGTGCTGATCCGTATCGAAACGCGCGCCGGTCACGGCGCCGGCAAGCCGACCGCAAAGATGATTGAAGAGCTTGCAGATGAGTATGCATTCCTGGTGAAGAATCTGCATATGAAGCTGGCGGCAAATGGACGACTATAGTTAGTTACAAGGACTGTGTGAAGCTGCCAGCGAGAATCGGCGACTGCGGTCCTACGAGACCGAAGAATGAAACGGCCGTCCTGGGTTTGGCTAATTTGGCTGATCCCAGCCATTGTGTTGGGGGTAGGGCTGGTATTGCCTGCCGGCATAATCGTCCTTCACACTTGCCAAGGCAATCGCGCTGTGGAAGAGATTTCGGTCGCGTTTCGAGAGAGCTATCCAGAATTCAAGCTCAACGGCGGCGTGTCCTACACAAAGCCGACCCTTGGCCTGTCGGTCTACGGCGTAACAGATAAAGCCAAGCAACAAGAAATAACAAGGTGGCTTACCGAATTCAAGGCTGAGCATAGAATCGGGCCAGAAATTAACCTGAGATTTGGCGATAAAGCATGGGATGACCCGGAGGCCGTGCTGATTAAATAGACCAGGTGCACGCATTGCGATGTTTGAAGGCTGGACATTAAGCCATTCTAAGTATCTCAAGGAAGCTCATTCGCCTCGCCCAGCATAGATGCTCTCACGGCTGTCGTCAGCAACCGTAGGCATCGTGCGATGACTGGCTGCCCAAGCGCGCCACTCCTTGGACCACTGCGCCGGCGATGATAGATCCAGGGAGTCCTGGGGAATTCCATTCCCTTCGGCAGCGGCCTGCGCGGCAAGGCTTTGCAGGAAATCTTCCAGCGATTGCCCCATTTGGGCGGCTTTTTCTTTGAGCCGGCGCTCAGTTTCTGCTGCCAACGTCAACGTAATGGTCATGGTGATTCCTGCTTGATTCGTCACTCGCCAATATGTGAGATGATAACACAGTTACAAGCACGGGCGAGGCTGGCTGATTAATGCAGGTTCCCAATCCACTCGCGCACCAGAGCAACGCCCGCCGCGTCAGTTAAACGGCGGCCGAGTTCCGGCATCATGATGCCGGGCTCGGTGGATTCGAGTCGATACATCAGGATCGATTCGTCCGGTTTGCCGGGCACAATGTCGAAGAGGCGTCCGCCCGAGCCGCGGCCGGCCGCAACAGGCGTCTTCCATCGGCCCACCTTGCCCGGGTCATCTTGTGTATAGCGCAAATCCAGTCCGGATGTGCGCGCCGGACCAGCGGGATTGTGACAATGCGCGCAGTTCATTTCCAGCCAGGCACGCGCACGTTGCTCCAGTGGGCCTGTGGAAGGATCATTCCAAACCGGCAGGCGCGGCGGCTCAGCGGATGGTACACCATGCAGGTAACCCAGCTTCGTCCAGTGCGCGAGCTGATTATCCGGGCCGTCCGCATAATCGAGGTTGCGGTTCAGATTGCGCGCCTTTGGACCGATCGGCCGCATCACGCGATTGTTTTCATGACAGCCCAGGCATTGGTTGACGTTGGGAATGATGTAATTCACCGTGCGCTCCGTGCCGTCCGTGTGAATCCAACGCACATCGCGCGTGCCACCGGCGACGCGCAGGGTCGCTTCCGTCTGTTCATCGTTCCAGATGTAAGGCAAGCCGATCCAGCCTTCCGGACGGTGGATCAGCAAGCGTGTTTCAATGAGGCGACGGCCTTGTGGCGCTTCGCGCGCGTCATGAGGATAGGCAAAGGTTTTGATAATGATGGCCCCGACCGGGAACTCGAAGACGTCGCTGTCGTTGTAGACCGCGCTTGTTCCAGGGGGCAACTGGATGAAGCGGAGCTTGCCGGCATAGTCAGAAAAGAGGGGCGTATTGATGTCGTAGGGGAGCACGCCCGGCGCGGACAGCTGCGCCGAGCCATCGCCCTGGAAGAGGTGATAGGCCGATAACTTTTCCGGCGGTTGCCATTCTGTATCCGGGGCCGCATCCGGCTTGCCGGCGCAACCGGCAGCCAGCAACAGCGCGGCGAGGAGCCAGCCATGAAGCGACCACGCCATCACGGCACTCCCGGCAAGTGGACCTGCGGCAGCCGCGGCAACTCGCCCGCGTAAGGTTGCAGGTTGCGCTCCACGCGGGCCATGCTGCCGGCCGGATCCTTGGCATTCATCTTGTCGAAATGGACGTTGGCGAATGTCGCCGGGCCGTTGTCCTTGACATAGACGCGCAGCTCCGGCGGTTCCACGCCGTTGACGAACTTGGCGGAGTTGCGCATACCGTCGAAGACAATGTCCGGCATCGGCTTGCCCAGAAGCGAAGCCAGTGCCGCCGCCTCGCCGGACGGTTTCGTGCCGCCGCCGGAGATCTTGTTGTCGTGGATGTAGATCCCCTCGGGAATGGGATCATATTCTTTATCGGTCCATGGCTTCCCGAGGATGTGGTAGCTGGAGATGGCCACGCTGTAACTGTTGTTGTCCTTGATGGTGTTCTCGAAGACCTCGACCTGGTCCGTCGCCATCACCACGATGCCCGTGCCCGGCGCAACGGTCGCCACGGTATTGCCCTTGGCTGCGAAGTTCTCATGGTTATTGGCGAGAACCTGATTGTGGAACACGCGCACGCGGCGGCCGTTTTTCACTTCGAGCCCGGGCAGGTCGAAAACGAGCAGGCCGCCGGCGTTGTCGGTCGTGGTATTGTCGTAGACATCGGCGTCGCTGGAATTCTCGATCTCGATGCCGGCGACGTTGCCTTCGGCCCGGCAACGGCGGACGATGATGTTCTTTGACTGGCCCACGTAGATGCCGGCATCGGACGCGCCGATGGCGACGCATTCTTCGATCAGGACATTGCTGCACTGCACCGGGTACAGGCCGTAGGCGCCATTCGTGGTCTTCGAGCCGCCGGTCCAGCGGGCGCGAACGCGGCGCAAGGTGACGCCGTCGGCGCCGTTGACCTTGACCGCGTCTCCCTTGGCGTCATCGACGCTGAGATCTTCGAGCACAAACTTGCCGCGCGTCACCAGCAGCCCGGCGCCGCCGGCGTTTTGCTTTTTGAAGGACAGCGTGGTTTTGTCGATGCCCTGGCCACGGACGGTCACTCCTTCCACGGCAAGCGACAATTCCAAGGCAAAGTCAAAGGTCCCGGCGGCGAATTCAATGGTGTCGCCGGGCTTCGCCTTGATGAGTGCCGTTTGTGTTTCATCCTGAGCGTTGGAGCCGGGCTCAAGACGGATGACCTGGGCCTTCGGCGCCGTTTTCGTCGGGCGGTCGGCGTCTGGGCTGCAGCCGGTGAACAGAGCTGCCAGAAAGACAAGCAGCACGCATTGGTCCCGGGTCATGTGTGAATCCTCAGGAGAAAGCCGTGCGGCAGCGCGAGATGCCGCGAACACCTTCTGTCATAATCGATGGCCGCCAATGAAGCAAGCCGGTCGTAGGTCACGCGATCAGAATCCGACCTAATCAGCATGCGCAATTCAGCAGCACACCAGCCCGAAGCGCCAGCGAGGGCCTCGCTGGCGCTTCGGGCTGGTGCAGCACGGTCATAAGTCACAAGAAGCTTGTGCAGAAAGATTGCAGCAGCGCTTCCGGGTACAGGCAGAAGGCATAGTCACGGCGCTGCAAGATCGCGTTGGCCGACAGCTCATGGGCGCGGATGCTCAACTCCTGTTGCTTTTCCTTGAGCCGATCGCCAACGTATGGCGCCAGTTGATCGGTGAGGGCACGCAGGACTTGAAAGCGCTCTTGCTTCTCACGCGGACTTGCCGGCGCGCGCTCGATCCAGGCCTGTTTTTGATTCCTAAACTCGACGGCTGGCGAAGCGTTCAGGGCGTCGGCTTCAAGATGGCGCTGCGGGTTATAACGAAGATCGCGGAGTTGTTGGACAAGTTGGCGGCGTTGCTGCGCCGTGACGGGATAGGCCGGCAGCGGCAGTCGCAAGGTCGCGGACAGGACCAGAAAACCAGGCGGTTCGCCTTGGTAGAAGCGGCGGATGATGGCATCGGTCAACTCGTCGTACTTGCCGCCGCCGATGCCGTGGATGAACAGGTCGGCCAAAAATATCCGGGCGAACAGCGTGTTCGTCAAGGCGCGGCTGCGAACCTTGAGGCCGCGCCGCTCCAGGGCTTGCCACGCCTGGATCATGGCCACGCCATTATTGTCCGCGGGCAGCGGCAGAGCCGGCCAGGGAGAATTGCCAACGCGCAATTCCACCTGCCTCTCGGTGATGCGGGCAAACAACCGGCCGCGATTATGACCGCCCGACTCCCAGGCCCAGAACGGCAGCTCCAGCCAGTCCCCTTGCGCCGCCAGATCCGGGACCGGATGATTGCGGCTGCGGATGCGGTAGCGATGGCGGTGGTCGTGGACGCAGGCGTTGTAAACGTCATGAAAACGGGCCAGGTTCGCCAGCAAGTGACAGGCAAACCAGGCGAAGGACTCGGTGCGGCAGAGGATGCTCACCGGCAGTTCGAGATTATGACAGCCCCAACGGCGTTCCAGCGACCGGCGCGCTGCGACCAGTCGTTCCCCGAAGAGCGGCGTACGCCGTGCTTGCCGGAGCACCTCCTGCCAAAACTGCTCGAGCATGGGTTTGAACGGCCAACCGCGCGTGAATGGTTCGACCCGGCTCGGCAGGCTCGCAAAAAAGGCTTCGTCCCGGACCGTCCGCTCTTCATAGGGCACTTCGCCGGTCCAGCGATCGATCGGGACATTGACAACATGCGGCCAGGGCGTGCCGTCGGCGGCTAGTTGCGGGACGCGCAGCGACGCCGATTTGCCCGTGTCGTTGTCGACAACCAGATTTATCGGGACGGCATGGTGCAAACGGGCAAGCCGGTTCAAGGCAAAGTTCTTGACCCAAACGCCGGGATGAAATAGCTCCGGCTGATGGCCGGCCATGAGCAGCGATTGGTAGTCGCCTGGTGGAACCGGCTCGCCGCCGGCTTGCAGGTACTCTCGCGCAGCCGCTGTCACTTCCGCGCGGGCCTGCCGGCGTAGCTCCTGGATCGGACGCCCGAGGATGGCGAAAGAATGGTGGGCCAGCAACTGCCGATTGCGCTCGAGGAGCGCGCCGGCGTCTTGCAGGGGCGGGTCCGCCACCACGGCTCCATCTTGCCGAGGTGCTTGCAGGCGGCGGTGGCGGTAGTCCTGGATCATTGAACGCTTGGCTCAGTCGCAACAAGCAAAGGCCCAGGAGCAAGGGAGCAAAGCGCTCTCGGCATCCGCGATCACGCGGCGATAATAAGCCAATCGGTCGTCGCAGTTATTCAGGACGCCGCCAAAGGCGCGGTTGGGATCGAGATAGACGCGCGGCACGGCGACCTCCTTGATGCGTAGACCCAGCCGGGCCGCCTGCACCCATAACTGCAAGGGCATGCCCCAGCCGGTCTCGGTGATGCGCAGCCGGCACAGCGCCCGCGTTCGATAGGCCTTGAAACCGCAGAAGGCGTCGCTCAGACCCAGGCCGAAACGTTCATTCAATTCGGCCGTGATTATCTGGTTGATGCGCATGCGGTCCTGCGGCGGCACGGTGTCCTGCCGGAAGTCGCGCAGATAGCGGCTGCCGGAAACGATGTCGGCGTCGTGGATGGCTTCCAGAAGAACAGGGATGCGCGACGGTTCATGCTGGCCGTCACAATCGGTGGTGACGAGCACGTCCACCTGCTGGGCCACGGCATACTCAAACGCCGAGATCAGCGCCGCTCCATAGCCGCGATTCTCGGCGTGCGTGATCACCTGGACCCCTTTGAACTGCTCCAGCAGTTCGCCGGTACGATCCGTAGAACCGTCGTTGATTACCACGATATGGGGACTGTAACGTTGGACCTCACGAAGCACGCCGGGAAGATGGCGTTCTTCGTTGTAGACCGGAATAGCGGTCAGGACCCGCATAAGACTTCTCCTTCATCCCAGGCTGAAAGGACAGTGCGCAGCGACTTCCCATAACACATTCTAACCGCGAGGTAAAGACAGTCAAATTCAGCGGATTTGGCGAGATTTTGGGGGCTCGCAGAACGGAATTAATTCCGTTCTACCTTGGTCGTTTTTAAGCCCAGGCCATGAATTTCGAGGCCAGCGCCGTGCAGGGGATTTTGCCCCGGCGCAATTCTTGATAAACTGGGGCAGTTCAAGTCTTCATTGTGATCAAGGTACAAGACGCCTTGCGGTGAAACAAAGCATGCGCCTGGGAAGTTTATTGATCGTCGGTCTTCTGGTCCTGGCCGCCGCCGTCGGCGGCGTCTACGTTGCCGGACTTCGCCATTTCGATGCGGCGCAGGCAGCGCTGGAGAAGGCATCCTTCGAGGAAGCCGCTGCGGCAGTCGAGCAGTGCTTGCGCTTCTGGCCCCGAAGTTATCGCGCCCACCTGTTGGCGGCGCGCATCGCTCGCCACCGCCATGCCTATGAATCGGCTGACCAGCATCTCGCTGACTGCGTGCGGCTGCAAGGCAAGACCGAGGCGGCAACCCTGGAGTCCATGCTCGTCCAGGTGCAGCAAGGACACGCGACCGGGGTGGAGGACGGCCTCTATAGAGTAGTCGAGCGGAACAGTCCGGACGCGCCGGCCATTCTGGAAGCGTTGGCCGAGGGATATGCGACCAACTTTCAAACAGAAAAAACGCTCGGTGCCCTTAATGAGCTCTTGAACCGGCAGCCCGCCAATGTCTCTGCCTTGTTACTCCGCGGCAAAATCTTGGAGGGGTTAAACAAGGATGAGGACGCCCGGCAGGATCTCTCCCAGGCGGTCGCCCACCAGCCTGCCTCGGACGAAGCCAGGCTGCGGCTCGCCCAGGTCCTCGCGAGGCTGGGCCGAGCCGGCGAGGCCGCCGCTCATTATCGTTGTCTGCATGAGCGGCAGCCGGACAGTAGCGAAGCGGCCGTCGGCCTGGCGCGGTGCCTTCAGGACCTGGCGGAACTGGAGCAGGCAACCCAATTGCTTGACGCGGTCCTGGCTTCCCATCCCGATGATGTGGCCGCTCTGCTGGAGCGCGGCCGCGTAGCTGTTCGGCAAGCGGATCTCGAAAACGCGGAGATCTGGCTTGGGAGAGCGGTCAAGCTGGCGCCCTTTCACCTGGACGCCCATCTTGTGCTTTATTACTGCCTTGAGGCAGAGCATAAGCGCATCGAGGCGGACAAGGTCCGAGACGTTTGGAAACGCCTGGAAAGCGATGGTGGCCACCTGGAAGCCTTGATGACGGCTGTCCGGTTGAGGCCGCACGATATTCCTTTGCATTGCGAGATCGGCATTAGCCTGCTGCACAACGGCAGGGAAGAGGAGGGCTTGCGCTGGCTGAAGAGAGTCCTTCAGCAGGAGCCCGGCAACCCCCGCGCCCAGGCGGCCCTGTTGGAACATGAGCGCCGAGCGGCACCGGCCGGACAGAGTCCCTAGAACGGGTGTTTGCGTATCTCGTAGAACGGAATTCATTCCGTTCAGCACCTGAGGCGGCCCGCTGCTGAACGGAATGAATTCCGTTCTACAAAATACGCCGCACATAAGTTGAACACCTCCGTGGAGGAAATGCGGGAAGCGATGACCAGAAAACTTGCTACGGCCCTGCTGGCCGCGATTCTTCCTGGGGCAGGGCTCGCGTTCCTCCTGTTTTTGTTTTTTGGCAAAAGTGCGTTTTCAACCAACGCCAGCGATAGCCCGCCAGAGCTCGTTGTGCCGACGACGGCCGAAGCCGGCGACAAAGAGGTGCACCAGTTCTGTCTTTATTGCCACGCCTTTCCCGCGCCGGATACCTTTCCGCGGGCGCACTGGCGGCACGAGGTCGCGCAGGCCTATGACTTCTGGAGGAACTCGGGGCTAGCGCTGGACTATCCCTCGCTCGAAGGCGTGGTCCGCTATTACGAAAACCGGGCGCCGCTGGAATTGCCCTTTGTCGTGCCGGAAATCTCCAGGCGTCCGCTGCCGGTGCCATTCAAGGAAACTTCTTTTCGTCCGCCAGGCCAGACGGCCTCCCCCGCCGTGTCCAATGTCAACCTCGTGCACCTGTATGACAAGCGCAAGCTCGACATCCTGGTCTGCGAGATGCGCGCCAATCAAATCCTGGTGCTCAGCCCCTATGAGGCCAAACCTACATGGAAGGTGCTGGCGCAGGTGCCCAATCCCGCGCATGCCGAAGTCGTCGACCTGGACGGTGACGGCATCCTGGACATCGTCGTCGCCTGCCTGGGCAGCTTTAGCCCGACGGACGCTCAGTTCGGCAGTGTGGTCTGGCTCCGCGGCGCGGCGGACGGTTCCTTTACACCCATTACGCTTCTCGCCGGGGTTGGCCGCGTGGCCGACGTGCAGGCCGCCGATTTCAACGGCGACGGCAAGCTCGATCTCGTCGCCGCCGTCTTTGGCTGGCGCAACACGGGGGAGATCGTCTACCTGGAGAACCGCACCACCGACTGGACGCGGCCCCAGTTCGTACCGCACGTCGTGGACAACCGGCACGGCACGATTCATGTCCCGGTCTGCGATTTGAATGGCGACGGCCGTCCCGACTTCGTCGCCTTGATTAGCCAGGAGCACGAGACCATCGTGGCTTTTCTCAACGAAGGCAACGGCCAGTTCCGCAAGGAGATTATCTACACGGCCCCGCATCCGGCGTACGGTTCGAGCGGCATTCAGCTCGTGGACCTGAACGGCGACGGCAAGCTCGATGTGCTCTACAGCAACGGCGACGTCATGGACAAGCCCTTCCTGTTCAAGCCCTATCACACCATCCAGTGGCTGGAGAATAAGGGTAAGTTTCCCTTCGAGCATCACTCCCTGGGAACCATGTACGGCGTGGCCCGCGCCGTGGCCGCGGATTTCCAGGGCCACGGCAAGCTTGACATCGTCGGCGTGAGCTGGCTTCCGGGGGAGAATTTCCCGGAGCGCGATCAGAAGAATGTGGATTCGATCATCCTGCTGGAACAGACCGCCCCCGGCAAGTTCGAGCGCCACAAGCTGGAGTCGCGCACCTGCGATCACATCACCTGTGCGGTCGGCGATCTTTATGGCGCCGGCCGGATGGATTTCGTGACGGGGAATTTTTACACGAGTAGCAAGAATCCGGAGTTGGATGCGGTGCAGATTTGGCGAAACCGCGGGGCCGGTAGGTGACAGGGCCAACTGTCCACGGTTTTTTGACGTTGCGCTTTACGATGATTTGGTCGAGCCGTTGGCCATGCTCCTCCCGGCTCAGCCGGGGCAACTTGTCGGGACTGATGGTCCTGTTAAA
>DASZFN010000693.1:0-8574 GCA_035939715.1 Gemmataceae bacterium
TGGTGGCCACGGTTGGCAAACTAGTCGGACGGCGTATCTCTTTGGAGATTCAACACTTATAACGCGCGTAAAGTCATGTATGTTTGCCAGTTTGCCAGGCAAGCAGGCCGCTGGTGCGGCCATACAACGGCAAGGAACATCAATTGATTGCCCAGCTCACCAAATCATCTTGCCTATCTTGATGTTCCTTGGGAGGTTTTTGGACGTGGGGGGTCTATGCGTTTTTGTCCGCCGTTGGCCATAGTCCGCCCGCCAAACGCACTTGGCGGACTTGGCGAAGTTGGAAAAAGTTGCTGAATTCTCGCAGAAACCTTCGGAATGCCGTTGACGGTAAGCGCGGCTTTATGCATCGGCAGCTGCCAAGATGGTCAGGTGGCCGTCTTGGCGTAAGTGGTCAGCGACTGCGTTCCCGCCAACCGAGGAAAACTCAACCATGGTCGGGTAACCTTTTCTGCCTTTGTACGGGACCAGCCTTAGGGGGTTGGTTGCAAGATTCCTCGAAAGGCGTGGCATAATGTTCACGAGCAGATGGACTCGATGGTTGCGGAGTTTCGGTCGATCCCTGGAGCAGCGGCGCCGCCCCATGCTGGCACGGTATCGGCCGCGCATCGATTCACTGGAAGACCGCTGCCTTCTTTCGTTGGGCATCACCGAGTATAACCTGCCGACGCGGAACGGCGATCCGCTCGGCATCACGGCAGGGCCCGACGGCAACCTGTGGTTTACCGAAGAGCAATACGGAGCGAACAAGATTGGCCGAATTACCCCCGCCGGGGTGGTCACGGAATTTCAGCTGCCGGGAACGTGGACTGGTCCCCTTGGGATTACAGCTGGCCCCGATGGCAATCTATGGTTCACCGTGTCGCAAATCATTCCTGACAATCTCATCCCGGGCCAGACGGCCCGGATCGGCTACATCACGCCGAAAGGCGCTATCACCGAATTCCCCGCCCCTGGTAACGGCACACCCTGGTCGATTACGGCTGGGCCCGACGGCAACCTCTGGTACGTGTCGGCCACCACCGCCGGGAGTTTCATCGGTCGGGTCACGCCCGCGGGCGTCATCACCACCTTCCCCACGCCGACATTTTCTCCGGGGCTGGAGGGTATTACCAAAGGGCCGGACGGCAACCTGTGGTTTACAGAAGCCAATGACAACAAGATCGGCCGCATCACTCCCAGCGGCACCATTACCGAGTTTGCCCTGCCGCCCTCTCGATCTGGCCCTTACGGCATTGTCGCCGGGCCGGACGGGAATCTCTGGTTTGCAGCCTACCAGGCCATTGGCCGCATCACGCCGGACGGCAAGCTGACGCTGTTCGCCCTTCCCGCGGGTCACTCGGGGGCTGCCGGTATTACGGTCGGCGCTGACGGCAACCTTTGGTTCAGCGAGTTTACGCCAACCGCTCTCCTCTTTGAAGGCGTCTACATCGGCAAGATCACCACCAGCGGCGCCCTCAGCGAATATCTGGTGCCCACGACCAATGACTACATGGCAGGGATCACCTCAGGTCCCGATGGCAATATCTGGTTTGTGGAAAGTGCGGGAAAAATCGGGCACCTGGTCCTGGACGCCCCGGACATCGCTCAAGCCCCTTCGTTGACCGTGGCCCCCAATAACATTTTCACCGGTACCGTGGCCACTTTCACGGATCCTCAGGCCCCGGCGGCGGGCCAATACAGCGCCACCATTAACTGGGGAGACGGCAGCAGCAGCCCCGGTAGCGTGAGCGGAGCCGGGCAGAAGTTCGTCGTGACCGGGGATCATGCATTCGGCGGAGGGTTTGGCAGCGCCAGCATGCCGCTGAGCGTGATTCTGCACGGGCCCAACGGCGTGGCGACAGCCGCCTCGGCGCAGGTGCTCGTCATTAACCCGGAAGCAAGCTTCGTGCAGCATCTCTACGCAGACCTGCTCCACCGGCAAGCGGATGCGGCCGGCCTCAACCACTGGATGGGGGAGTTGAACAACGGCGTCACGCACTTCCAGGTTGCCCTGGAATTTCAGGAAAGCATCGAATACCGCAGCGGCGTCATCAACGGTCTCTATGCCACGCTTCTGGGCCGGTCGCCCGATCCGGGTGGACGCGCGGGCTTCCTGGGGTTCTTGAGCCAGGGCGGCAGCGCCGCACAAGCCGAGCAGATGATCCTCAGCTCGGCGGAATTCTACCAGCGTGCCGGCGCCAGCGCCACAGGTTTCTTGAGCGCGCTCTACCATGCCGTGCTTGGCCGCGGCGTGGACCCGAGCGGAGCCGTGAGCCTGGGAGCGTTCCTGGCGAACGGGGCGCCTACTGGGTTGGTCGCTGGGCTGGTGATGTCGAGTCAGGAGTCGAAGCAGGACCTGGTTCAGAGCTTCTACCAGCGTGTTCTCCACCGCGCTGCCGACCCGGGCGGCCTGGCGACTTTCTCAGCCGAGCTCGAGGCAGGCATGTCGGACGCCGCCGTCATGGCGACCCTGGCTGCTTCTAACGAATCCCTGCTCCTTGCCCAGGCAGGTTAGATTTGCCCCGCTTGTAACCCGACGCGCTAGCGAGGGCCAGCCCTCGCTGGCGCGTCGGGTTACAATGCTGTCGAATTGCGCGCTGATTTAGTTTTCCACCCGCTTGGCCCTCGGCATGCGCCGCCTGGAGGGTCGGTGCATCTTTGCCACTCGGATTCTGTCATACGCCCATCATACTGTCGATAATTCGGCCGTGCGAGCAGGCCAGGGTGCCGGCCGCGGAGTTGCTCGGCATCGACCGCTAGCGTTAGAATCGGGGAATGCAGAAGCTGCTAAAACGCTGGTACATCTGGCTCGGTCTGGTCCTGCTGCTGGGGCTCGCGGCAAGCATGGCGCTGATTCTGGCTAACGCTAACGCGAGCCGGATTACCCAAGCGAACTATGACCGGATACAGGACGGAATGAGCTTACCCTCCAATGGTATGCCAAGAAGGGCGCGGCGAAGATTGGCGTCAAATGGGACTGAGCGGCATGCGCTGGTTGCTGAAACGATGGTGGTTCTGGGCCGGGGCCGGGTTCATGCTGGTCGCGGTCGTGGCTGGCTATCTGCTTATTCCCGTGGAGACGGAGCGAATCACCGAAGCGAACTACGACAAGATTCAAAAGGAATGGTCGAGGGGAGAAGTAGAAAAACTACTAGGCACACCCAAAACCAGCTTGGAAGGTCAAATAAGTTTCAGGAATGGTAGCGGGTGGATTAAGGCTTCCGCTGTCTTGACCTGGGTAAGCGACGACGGGGACATTATCGAAGTGGTCTTCAATGGACGTGGCGTTAGGCACAAGCTATTCTTCCCCAGTGACAGTGACTTATCGGAATCGCCTTGGGACCGCATGAAACGCCGAATCGAACGTCGCGTCCGGGCGCTCTGGCCGTGACTTGGTGACGGCAATGCCGTCCGGCGCCAGCGCAGTCTGGCCAACAGGCCAGGGCCGGCCGCGGGCTTGCTCGGCATCGGCTGCCAGGGTTAGAATCGGGGCATGAGGAAGCTGCTCAAGCGCTGGTATGTCTGGCTCGGTCTGGTCCTGCTCCTGGGGCTTGCCGGGAGCGCGACGCTGATTCTGGCTAACCCGAGCCGGATTACGCAGGCGAACTTTGACCGGATTCACAAAGGTATGAGCCTTGACGAAGTTAAAGCAATCCTTGGGGAGTGGCAGTTCGGAACTGGTGGCCTGGCCACAACCACGGACGCTTGGGTTGAAGGGGAAAACTGGATTTCGGTTGAGTTCACTTTTGACGGCGGGAAAGCAACTGTGTGCGACAAATCAATTCACTTGGCTACTGCCTGGGAAACCCTGCAATGGTACGCCAAGAAGGGCGCGGCGAAGATCGGCGTCAAGTGGCAATGAGCTGCGCTGCCAGGAGAATCGGGGCATGCAAACTTTGCTGAAACGCCGCCAGTGCAAAGTGCTTGTTTGGGGAGCAGCCTTTATCGCTGCCGTCATTCTGATTGGCACGCCGGTTCTTTACGGTTGGTTGTGGTTCCGTCCTGTCTCCCTTCCGGAATGGATTGAGCGGGTCCGCAGACCTGATTATAGGTTGATCTACTCCAGCGAAGCGACCGATCATTCTTACTACGCCATCTTCGCCGCGGGGAATAATCGGCTTGCCTTTTGTCATCTGCACAAATCGGTGCAGCCTTCTATCACGATTCTGAACATCACGATAAACGACGAAGACGTTATGGATACGAAGCATCGTCAGTACAGTTCGTTGGATCGTAGTTTCCTTGGCGTTTATAGCGTGACAGATGGGGTTGAGCTTCCGATCAAGCCGGGTGTCGCTGGCAAGTTGAGAGTACGCTATGCAGTGGATGACCACGACATCCTCGACACCGAAATCCCCTGGGTTGCTTCCTCGCAACCCTAGCCAATCAACAAGATTCGCCCTCAGCTAGTCGTGCCTGGCGGCTTCATTTGGGCCGCCGCCCTGCCGGGCCTATTCAGCGCCCTGGCTCCGGGCTCCGGGGAAATGCGGAGCGTGGTTCTATTTTCGCGCGGCTGGCGGTAGAATCGGGGCATGCGGAAACCCACGGATATCCGCTGGCTCGTTGAGCACGCTGTGGCTGCAGGCGCCATCGGGCTGTTTGCAATTGGGCACTTCTTGCCCTTCGGACTCCACGACAACCTAAATGGCTGGAGACTCGTCACGCTGGTAGTCGAGTTCTTTAGGGAGTTTTTCGGGAACGTGTGGGCTAACAAGCTGCCTCAGGGCGATTGGCAAGAGCTTTTCTCAGTTGTCTGTCTGCCGCTATTTGTGATCGGCGTGGCAGGCTTCTTTGCCACGGCCCGCTCGCGTCCCCGAATAGCTGGTCTCATCGCCGCGTTCTCAGGTCTTGGTTCCATGGGCTCGATGACTTTCTGGTGGTTGACTGGCATCTCCTCGGTACCCCCGGCAATTTTCTTCTCCGGATTTTACGTCTGGTTTGCGAGCATGGGGCTGCTCTTCGCGGCTGGAGTTTGCAAGCTGGAGGCGGTCAGGAAGCAGCCGGCGATATGATCCGCTCAGCGGAAGGCTACCCTCTCTCGACCCGCTGGACGGCCGGCGGTAGAATTCCGCCATGCAAAGGTTGCGAAGACGCCGGTGGTATTCGTGCGCCGCAGGTGTGGTCCTGGCCATAGTCGCTGGGTACATGTACTTCCTCGCCTACTGTCAAGGGCCAGTTACCAGAGCGAACTTTGACAGACTTCAGCCAGGGATGTCAGAGCGTGAGGTGAGAGAGATTTTGGGTGAAGATGCTGTGCTTATCGTCACCCATGAAGGAGATTCAGGCTTACTTTGGTGCAATGGTGGCGTTTTCCCGGGTTACTCCGACTCCATCGAGGCGTGGTTTGACACCGCCGGCACGCTCAAAGACAAGACTTTCACCAGAGCGCCGCTTTGGAGGAAGGTCCAAAGAGTTTTCTTGCCACGGGAGGAGACGGACAGAAAACTGTACTTAAAGAAACACTGGCCAAGGATTAACCAGTAGGCGACATGATCCGGTTGTCCACGTAGACAAGGTCAGGAGTAGAATCCGGGGATGCGGAAGCTGCTCAAGCGCTGGTACATCTGGCTCGGCCTGATCCTGCTCCTGGGGCTCGCCGGGAGCGTGGTGCTTATCTACGTCAATCCAGGCCGGATTACGCAGGCGAACTTTGACCGGATTCAGAATGGCATGAGCCTACAGGAGGTCGAAGCGATTCTCGGCCAGCCTTCATCATCTTTATGGATGAGGATTCATCGCTGGCAGCATGGTCCTAATGCGATTATTGTTGTGTTTCGGGAAGGCAAGGCAGCCGATAAAAACTCGCACTTTGCCAGCGCATGGGAAACACTGAAATGGCACGCCAAGAAGGGCGCGGCGAAGTTTGGCGTCAAGTGGGACTGAACAAGCTGCACCGCCAGGAGGCAGAATCGGGCATGCGCTGGCTACTGAAACGCTGGTGGTTCTGGGTGGCAACGCTTGTGCTCATGGCAACTTTGTCCATCAGCGTCGTTTTCATCTCCGCCAGCCAGAGCGTCACTTGTCGAGCTAAGTTTGATCGAATCCCTGACAGCATGGGTGAGAAAGAATTGCGGCAAATTGCCAGTGAACTCGGGGAGCTATCAGATTTCGGTATTCTGGACTCGAAATGCCTTGTTCTCGTTTGGGCAGATAGAACAGGTCAACTACTTTTGACCTATGAAGAGGACAGCGGCAAAGTAATGGGCAAAGAGTTTCGGCCCAGACCGGTTTGGGGGCAGGTGTGCTGGATGGCTGTACGGATGCTTAACAAAATGGGTGTTGACTTTGACTATCGTTAGCCTGGGGTGGTAGCCTGACCAAGCTGCACCGCCAGGAATCGGGGCATGCCAAGATTGCTGAAACGCTGGTGGTTCTGGGCCGAGGCGGGGTTCATGCTGGTCGCCGTAGCGGCTGGCTATCTCTTGATTCCGGTTGATGAAGGCCGGATTAGCCAAGCAAGCTGCGATAGGATTCAATTGGAAACGAGTTATCTGCAGATGATGGAATTGCTGGGCGACGGCCGGGTAGTGGGCTGGACTAGCGAGAAGACTGACATGTTTTGGCAGACAATTTGGTTACGATGAAGACTTTAACGCGATACAGGGAGACTTCCTCAACGGTCGCTTGACTGGGAAGCGTTTTATTCCTTCTCCGCACTCCTTCCTTGAGCTAACGAAACGCCGCATCGAGCGCCGCATCCGGGCGCCCTGGCCGTGACTCGGCAATGCCGTCCGGCGCCTGCGCCGTCTGGCCAACAGGCCAGGGCCGGCCGCGGGCTTGCTCGGCATCGACTGTCGCGGGTAAAATCGCGGGCATGGGGAAGCTGCTCAAGCGCTGGTATGTCTGGCTCGGTCTGGTCCTGGTCCTGGGGCTCGCAGGGAGCGTGGCGCTAATCTGGTCAGGCCGGGGCGGGATTACGCAGGCGAACTTTGACCGCATTCAAAAGGGAATGAGCTTGACGGAAGTGGAGTCGATTCTCTGGAAAGATGAAGGCCCCTGGGACAGTCTTAGATTTGGCCGAACATTTATGGATACGCATCGCTGGAATGACGGTCCCAATTCCATCATCGTTCATTTCACAAATGACGGCGTCGAATGGAAAGCAATCCAGCAGGCAACCGCCTGGGAAACCCTGCAATGGTACGCCAAGAAGGGCGCGGCGAAGGTCGGCGTTAAGTGGGACTGAATGGCATGCGCTGGCTACTGAAACGCTGGTGGTTCTGGGGCGGGACCGGGTTCATGCTGGTCGCGGTCGTGGCTGGCTATCTTTTGATTCCGGTTGGCAAAGGCCAGATTAGCCAAACAAATTGCGACAGGATTCAGCCGGGATGGACCCTGGAGCAAGTGCAGGACCTTCTGGGCAATAGTTGCTCCCAAGGATGGCTGGGCGCGCATTGGATAGATGAAGACGATAATTGTATAGCCGTCCTCTTTCACGCTGATGGGCGAGTACGCACAAGCTATTTTGTGCCGTCCACGATTCCTGCGCATGAGCGCATGAAACGCCGAATCGAGCGCCGCTTCAGGGCGCTCTGGCCGTGACTTGGTGACGGCATTGCCGTCCGGCGCCAGCCCGGTCTGGCCAACAGGCCAGGGCCGGCCGCGGACTTGCTCGGCATCGACTGCCGCGCGTAGAATCGCGGGCATGAGGCGGAAACGGCTATTGCTGTTTGCGGTGTTCGTGGCCGCGGTGCTCGTGGCCGGATACTTCCTGATTCCGGTTGGCGAAGGCCAAATCAGCCAAGCCAGCTGCGACAGAATTCAGCTACGAATGAACGAAAAGCAAGTATATGACGCGTTAGGGCACAGCCGGTCAACCCGCATAGTTCGGCACTTTGATGATGAGACGACGACTTACTTGGTTGCCATTGCGTGGCAAGATGAAGACTTCAATGAGATACTGGTGCACTTTGATAACACGCGCTGCGTGACCGGCAAGTGTTTCTCCCCTACCTATCTCTCCTTCTCTGAGCGACTGAAACGTAGAATCCAGCGACGCCTGAAGGCGGTGTGGCCATGAAGCGTCGATGGTTCTGGCTGTTCGGGGTGTTTGTGGTCGCGGTGCTTGGGGCGGGCTACTTCCTGATTCCATTTGAGGAAGACCGCATCGGCTCTTTTCGAACTTTCGTTTCTTGAGCGCATGAAATCGCGAATCGAGGGGCGCCTGCCGGCATGGTTGCGGTAACGGCCGGGAAGTCATTCTGCGCCGGGTTTATCAATCCCCCATGCTCTGCGGAGCGAAGACCTTCCGTCAGACCTGTGCGGAATCTCCGTAACACTGCCGGCAAGCTCGTGTCGGCAGGTTCCTTTTTCGACCCCCACCGATTGATGGTGCGGGCCCGACGGTACAGCGGCTTAGACTCCCGACCCTTTTCTCCTTCTCATCGGACGCCTTGCCAGTCGATAAGCCTAAAGCGGTTTCACCTTGGCTTGCCATTGAGTTACGAGACAAGCACGAAATAAAAAGTATGAAAGGAATGAGCGGAGGCCCCATTTTCGGCTTCTTTCGGGGACCTGAGAATCAGTTGCTCTACATCATCGCAGGAGTCCAGAGCTGGTGGGATAGGAACCGCAGAATCGCCTTCGGAACTC
>DASZFN010000694.1:0-10356 GCA_035939715.1 Gemmataceae bacterium
AGGTACTTTGACCGGCCATGTCAGCGAGCGCGTCGGAAGTGGTCCAGTTGACATTACGGCCGCCGTTCATTTTACACCATCGGCCCTTGGGTGAAACCACCACTCCGCGCCGAACCGCGTCGGTCAGTACTGCCCGCAGCCGGCACCAGCCGCGCGCGTTCTCGATGAGGACGCTGTCGCCGTCGGCGATGCCGCGCGTGGCTGCGTCGTCGGGGTGAATTTCGACAAAGGCCGGACCCGCGCCCTTCAAGAGCCCCGCCTGGTTCGCCAGGCTGCTGCTGACGAAATGATGCGCGGCGCCGGTGACAAGATTCAGCGCGTCCTCTTCGCGAAATGGAGCTATCGACCGATTGAGCTGGCCGTTGTCTGCGTCTGCTTGATCCAGATACGCGGGCAGAGGATCCAACCCCTCGTCTGCCAACTGCTGGGAGTAGAGTTCAACCTTGCCGCTCGGCGTGGGGAAAATGCCGTCTGCAAATGGTGTCGGTTGCGGCACCGAGAGCGGCACGGTTTGCTCCTGCTTGACACGCTCCAGGATGACGCCGTCCAGAAACGGGTTATGCCGGGCCGTGGCGGTCAGTACCTCGTCAATGACGGTATCGGCGTCGTCGTGCAGCCAGGACTCCGTGAAACCCAGGGCGGTTGCCAGCAAACGCATCACATCCCAGTTGCTTTTGCACTCGCCCAGCGGAGCAATGGCAGGTTCGTTGTACGTCAGCCAGGTATGCCCGTAGGCTTTGTGCAAGTCGGTGTGCTCCAGTTGCGAAGTGGCCGGCAGAACGATATCGGTATAGTCGGCGGTGTCGGTCAAAAACAGTTCGTGGACAACCGTGAACAAATCCTCGCGGCGCAGGCCCTGCACGATCTTTCCGGCGTTGGGCGAGGATGTCGCGGGATTGGCGCCGAAGACATAGAGTGCCCTGATCGGCGGATCGGTTGCTTCGCCCAGCAAGGCAGCGCCGAGCCGATTCATGTTTACGGTGCGGCCGGGCGCGGGGCAGTCGCGCCAATGATGCACCGCCTCCCTGTCCCATTGCAGATAGCCGCTGGTGCTGTACGCGAGGCCGCCGCCTTTCACGCCGTATTGGCCGGTCAGGGCGGGCAGCGAGCAAATCGCGCGGACGTTCTGGCCGCCGCTGCGATTGCGGTTGATGCCGTCGGCGGTTTTGATCAGGCCGGGGCGAACCGAACCGTAGAGCTGTGCCAGCTTGACTATCTCTTCGGTAGATAGACCGGTAAGCGCCGCGGCGCATTCGGGAGGGAAGTGCATCAGCCGCTCTCGAAATTCCGGCCAGCCCACGGCGTGGGCGCGTAGCCAGCTCTCATCATGCAGGCCTTGCGTGACAAGTACATGTCCAACGGCCAGCGCTAGCGCGCCGTCGGTACCCGGCAACGGCGCCAGATGCCAATCGGCCCCCTGGGCGGTGAGGGTGCGCCGTGGGTCAATGACCACCAGCTTGCACCCTTTATGCTGCGCCTCGCGCAGGAACGGCATGAAGTGGGGAGCGGTGCTGACGGGGTTATGGCCCCAAATGATGACCAGCTTGCTGTGCACGATGTCGGCGTAAGGCGGACTCCAACGCTTGCCGAGCGTCGCCTCCACCGCATGCTCGGCCGCCGCGCCACAGATGCTGCGCTGCAATTGACTGGCGCCGAGGCGGTTCCAGAAACGACCGCTCGATACCGCCATCTGCAGCATGCCGAGCGTGCCGCTGTAGCTGTATGGCAGAATCGCTTCGCTGCCGTAGCCCGCAATGATTGCCTTCCAGCGGCGTGCAATTTCAGCAAGGGCTTCCTGCCAAGTCACCTGTTCCCACTGCCCGGCGCCCTTCGGGCCTTTGCGGCGAAGCGGATGCAGCAACCGGTCGGGATGATAGACGTGATCCAGATAAGGGCGAACCTTGGCGCAAAGCCAACCCTTGGCAATCGGATGAGTGGGGTCGCCGCGAAAGCCGACAGCGCGGCCGTCGGCCACTTCCGTGATCACGCCACACGTATCCGGGCAGTCGTGCGGACAGACCCCGCGCACCAACGTAGTCATGGTTGCTTTTCCCACTTCGACACTCATCTGAGAGATCACGCATTATAGCCTTCGCTGATGCTGCTCAACAGGGTAGGCGATTGATGCAATGACCATTTGGTTTGCGCGGCGCCCTGGAATGGCGAGCGCCAAGCAAGCGCCAACCAATGCGCCAGACAAGCGCCAACCAACGTGCCAGGCAAATTTCCAGGGACGTCCGTTTCTTTTCTGCCGGTCCGCACGCGAGGCGCCAACCAACGCGCCAACCAAATCGCGTTCCGCCGGCTGCGCTGCCAGCCCGTCCAACAAAAAAAGGCGTGGCGCCGAGCGCCACGCCTTCGAGCCAACGTCATACCATGTTAGACCAGTTCGCGAATGACCTGCCGTTCGACCAGGTGCTCCGGCCGGCCGGAAGGATCGGTGATGGTGGTGGTGGCGGGATGGATGCCGAGGTTCTGGTAGAGGGTCGCGAAAATCTCCTGGAAATGCACGGGCCGCTCCTTGGCATATTCGCCGAGGCGGTTGGTGGCGCCGATGGCTTGCCCGGTGCGCATGCCGCCGCCGGCCAGCAGAGCACAACTCACCTGTGGCCAGTGATCGCGGCCGGCGTTCTTGTTGATGCGCGGCGTCCGGCCGAACTCTCCCCAGACGATGACGGTGACATCATTGAGCATGCCCCGGTAGGCGAGGTCCTCGACCAACGCGCTCACGCCCTGGTCGAGCTTGGCGCCATGATCGCGCACAAGATCGAAGTTCTTGCCGTGGCTGTCCCAGCGGCCGTAAGACAAGCTCACACAGCGCACGCCCGCCTCGACCAGCCGGCGGGCCAGCAGGAGGTGGTCGTTGACGGTCGGCGAGCCGTCGTACTGGTACTGGTATGGCTTGCCGTCGCCGTAACGGCGGCGAACGACTTCGGGCTCGCGGTCGAGATCGAGGGCTTCGAGCAGCTTGCTGGAGGTTAGCACGCCAAGGGCCCGCGCCGTATTGGCGTCCATGCCTTCCATGGCGCCCGAGGCGTCGAGGTCGTGGCGCAGCGCGTCGAAGCTATTGAGCAGGCGGCGGCGGTCGGCCAACTGGTTGCGCGAAATGCCGCGCAGCGTCAGATCGGCCATGCCAGGCCCATCCGGCTTGAACGGTGCATACGCAGGTCCGAGGAATCCCGGCTTGCCGGAATCCGACCAGGGCACGTGCTGCGTCCGCTCGGCCAGGCCGACAAACGCTGGCACCGAGGGATCGACCGGACCCTGCATCTTCGCCAGCACGGATCCCAGGCAGGGCCGCCCGCCCATCGCGGACATCGATTTATGGTCCCAACCCGTCATGCACTGGAAGGCGTCATGTTGCCCCGTCGAGCCGACGACCGAGCGGATGACGGCGAACTTATCCATCATGGCCGCGATTTTCGGGAACACCTGGCAGATCTGAATGCCGGGGACGCTGGTCGGGATCGGCTTGAACTCGCCACGGATCTCGGCCGGGGCCTCGGTCTTGATTTCCCACATATCCTGGTGCGGCGGTCCGCCACCGAGGAAGATATTGATGATCGCCTTGTGCGAAGCCCGGCCGCCTGTGGCCGCCTCGGCGCGAAAGATATCGGCAAGGGAAAGGCTGGTGGCCCCGAGGCCGAACATGCCGATTTTGAGGAAGCTCCGCCGGGAAACTCCGTCACAATAGGAGTTCCCTGGGCCCAGAATTGTGAGCATTTTGGACCATGTCCTTTTTGGGGCGACGGCAAGTAAGCGCAGGGCTGTCGGGGAAATCAGGCGGGGCGGGAAGTAGTTCCCCGAACGGATCGCCGCGCTGGTAGGCGATTCAATATAAGTGTACCACGCTAATGCGGGAGGGCAAGGCTGTCAAGGCGGAGAGATGCTCGACTAAGCGGGGAGGATGGTCAAGGCAAGAATCGGCGCAGCCGCCACCTGATTTGGCACTCTGTTCGTTGTTCAAGAGAAGCAGTAGACTCCGCAAAGGACTTCTGGACGACGCGATTCTGCTCAAAGAGAACCATAATGCGATCACCGTCGTCGTTTTGCCACACCGCAATCCGCTGTTCGGCGAACTTGTCAAAACCCTTGGGAGGATATGACTGCGGACCTAACAGAGCCTCTACATTCTCCTTGCTCCAGCCTACCTGGATCTTGTCACAAGTAAGTTTGCCGATGCGAGACCCGCGAACCGGAATCAACAGATAGCCAACCGCCATTGCGACGAAAACGAATAGTATTGCCGGCCAGAATTGGCGGATTTTCGCAAGTCTTTGCATGGCAGAAATTCTATCGTGGGCCGGAGCGCGCCGCGACCCTGAAAACGCACCGACGTCAGATGGCCGACATGCTATTTGACCAAGCTTCGCAGCCACTCTTCAATTGTCCCGAGCAAGCCTCGATCCGCCATTATGCCCCAAGTCGTGACCCTCTCTCCTTGGAAAGCGACAGAAATGCGGGCTTCGCCGCTACACCAAGCTCTTTGGAGATTGCGCTTTCGGGGTAGTAGATACCTTCTTCGGTATATTCCTGTTCATCCCAATACTTATAGCTGGCTAACTCGGCGCGCGTCCTACGGCCTTCTATTCGCGGTGGTCCGCCAAGCACCGCTTCAACTTCTTCCAGCGTCATGCCCTGTCGAATTCTGTATCCGTTTGCCACCGTAATCTGGGTCTTCGTACTTGTGAAGAAGAAAGACATGGCCGGCAACGCGACCAGGATAAACGCCAATGCCAGCATTGACCGTCGTCTTAGCAAGGTCTGCATGACGAGATAATACCGTCCTCGGTATTCCAGGTTTAGATCAATTAGCGACGCTCAACCTATTTCCAACTTAGCCCGACAGTCGTCCAGAATGACCTTTGTCGCCGTGGCGCCAATCCGGCTGACGCCGATGGCGCGCACCTCCAAAACCCGTTCAAAATTTCGCACGCCGCCGGCCGCCTTCACTTTGACATGCGGCGGCGAGCAGCGGCGCATGAGCTTGAGATCCTCATCGACCGCGCCGGTCGCGCCGTAACCGGTGGAGGTTTTCACGAAATCGGCACGCACTTCGCCGCAGATGCGGCAGAGTCGCTCCTTGTGAGCGTCCTCCAGGAAGCAGTTTTCAAAAATCACTTTCACGATGGCCTGCCGGCGGTGCGCGGTATCGACGACGGCGAGGATGTCGTCCGCTACATAGCCCCAGTCCTTGCTCAGGACCTTGCCGATATTGACTACCATGTCCAGCTCGCGGGCGCCCTCGTCCATGGCTTGCTCGGCTTCGATTACCTTGAGCTCGGTGGTGTGGCCGCCGTGCGGGAAACCAATGGTGGTTCCGACGGCCACCGTGGAGCCTTTCAGGATCGCCGCGGCCACGTGCACGGCATAGGGTTTGATGCAGACCGATGCCACCTCATACTCACGGGCCAGCCGGCAGCCTGCTTCCAGCTCGGCGTCGGTCAGCGTTTGTTGTAAGAGCGAATGATCCATCATCTTGGCAATGTCGGCATAGGTAAAGTCGGGCATGGCAGCTCCAGATATGGTTCCGGAAATTCACTGAATCGTTTGCCAATCAACCAGCATGGAATTCAACTTACGGTTTTGCCGGTCCTCACGGAAAGATCAACCTACCCCATTCTGGTTGCCATTGCCACCAGGACTTCCAGAATGCCGCCTTTTGTCGGCGCCGTTTACTCTACCCAGCCCCGGCAGCAAGCGGACTTGTGTCGTTTTTGCCGATCGTTATAACCGCCGCGGGTGGTCCGATTTCACGCTCTGGCTGCCGGTTTCTTTCAAGCCGGTTGCTTGACACTCACCGCCGGCGCCTGCACGGCCGACTTAATCTCAGGAAGCGCCGCGCACACATCTTGCGCACCTGCTTCCGGAGGAAAAACTCATGTCTAAAGCTTGCATGGTGAGTGGTCTAGTGCTGCTGATCGCGACCGGAGTTCGGGCCGATCCGGGCAGCGAGGCGGTCATTACCGAATCCGTGGTGGAAGTGCGCAGCGGGCCGAGTTTCAGCCAGGACTTTTATGCGACCAGCCGGCTCTATCGCGGCGAGAAGGTGCACGTGCTGCACCAGCAGACGCCGACCTGGCTGGCCATTGCGCCGCCGACAGGGTCCTTTAGCTGGGTCAATGCCCGCGATGTCATCGTGCAAAATCCACGGACGGCGATCGTCGCCGTGGACGGCTGCAAGCTGCGCATCGGCAGCGCCCTGGTCAATCGGCCGCCGGAGATCGCCCGCGATGTGGCCAAGGGCACCGCCCTTACCGTGATCCCGGACGTGTCGCAGAGCTCGGGCAGCGATACCTGGATTGCCGTGCTGCCTGCCCCCAACGAGGAGCGTTTTATTCCGACCTCGGCCGTGAAGTCGGGGGCGATCGTGCAGCAGACGGTGGCGCCGCCGACGGTCGCGGTGCCGAACTCATTCACATCGACGGCCGCGGCTTCGCCCGAAGCCGAGCTGGAGACGCTCAAGACCCGCGCGGAGAAGGCGGATCTGGCCGGCAATTTGAGCGAGGCCATCGTGCTCTACGAGCAACTGGCCGAGAAGACCACCGAGACCGAAGCCCGGATTCGCTACCTCAACCGCAGCCAGTTCCTGCGTGATTCGCAGCGCACGGCGCTGGTCAGCCGGCCACCGGCGCCGGTGCAGGCGACGCTGGCGAGCAATATACGGCCGGCCGGTACGTCGGCTTACGTAACAGCCCAGCCGACTGGTTACTACGTGCCACAACGGCCAGCCACGTCGCAATATTGCTATGTTCCGGAGCCGTGCGGCAACATTCGCCTGACCAGCCCGATCATGGCCAGTGCGCCGCCGCCCCTCTACGCCGCCGCGCCGCAGCCGGCCGTTACAACTGCGCGATCGCCGGATGCAAACGCCTCCTGGAAGCCCGCCGGTCCCCAGGCTCAATGGTACGGGCCCGGTAATTTACGCAGGGCGGCGTTTCTATTGGATGGCAGGTCGGCGTTTGCCCTGGAGGCGGATGACGGCCGGGTCTATGCCTACATCACCGCCGGCACCAACGTGGATCTGGAGCCCTATGTGAACCGAACCGTCCAGCTTTACGGCCCGCTGACCTATCACGGCATGATGCGAACGAATTACATGACGGCGTTGCAAGTCAACGCCGTTCGATAGGGACCGTGGATGGTCAGTAGCCCCGGATGGGGCGGCAGTCGATAGCCAGGGGTGTAAACCCCTGGAGCGGCGTCATCCAAATGAATGAGCCCCGGATGGGGCGACAGTAACTGCCGCCCCGTCCGGGGCTCATGCGTTGTTTCGGGCTCCTCCAGGGGTTGGCACCCCTGGCTATCCACCGCCGCCCCATCCGGGGCTGATTCACCTAACCCGTGCGGGGGCCGACACAACGGGGCTGAATCACCTAAACCCCATCCGGGCCGAATCACTTCGCCCAGTCCGGGCTGGGTCAATGGTTCAGGATAAACTCGTTGCTGTTGAGTAATGCCCAATACACGTCCTGCCAGAAACTCAGCGCGTCCAGGTTCGCGAGCCGTACCGGAGCGCTGCGAATCTGGAGAATCTTTGACGCCTCCCTGGGTGAGGGCGGGCGGTTCAGGGCAGCCTTGTAGAGATAATCGAGGATCGGCCCGGGCGATTTCTTGGTGACCACCGCCAGCGGCACCGTCCCCTTTTCCTTGCTGGAAATGGCTTTGTTGATGTCGTTGCCGTTCATCATCATGAGCGCCTGGACGACGGTGCCGTTGAAGGTGACCTCGTTGCCCTCGTCGTCGCCGAAATTGGAGGTGAGGTTTTTCATCCAGTCCTGGCGGATCTTGGCGCGGTTCTCGCGCGACTCAAACATCTCGGCTTGCGTGGCCACCATGAGCGACTCAAACAATTCCTCGGGCGACATGGACTTGAGAAGCATGCGGCCGAAGAGCGGCTCGGCGTCGGGCTTGTCATTAGTCTTGTTGGCGACGCTGCTGAGGTTGTAGGCCTCGCTCGAGCAAATCCAGCGAATCAGCCGGCGCGGGTCGTAACCGTAGTGTGCGAACTCGGCCCCCAGCTCATCCAACAGCTCCGGGTGCGAGGCTTCGTTCTCCGGACCGAAATCGTCCACTGGGTTGGTGAACCCGCGGCCGAAGAAATGCGCCCACATGCGGTTCACGTAAGCGCGGGGAAAGTCCTTGTTGCCGGTGATCAGCCGGGCCAGTTCCTGACGGCGTGAGACGCCGTTGCCCAGATTCAATTCTTCGTCGCTGGAGAAGAACCTGGGTCTGGCTGCCTTTACCAGGCCGTCCCGTTGTTCAAAAAGAACAAGGTTCGACGGATTGAGATCGGGGTTGTCCTTGACCTCCAGAACCATTTCCCGGGCCATGCGCGCACCGGGTTCCGGCGGCCGGCCCTTCGGAATATCGATTTGGCGAAAGAAAGCGTTGATTCCCCAGAAGAAGTCCTGCGTGACGGTATTGTTGAACGGATGCTTGTGGCATTGCGCGCATTGAAGCTGCAGGCCGAGAAACAGCCGAGTGGTCCGCGAGGTCAACGGCACCATGCTGGCCTTGCCTTCCTTGATCGGCCCCATCTTATCGTCGCCAGGCGGGGTCGGCTCGCCGAGGTGAGCCAAAAAATAATTGACGGCACCGTTCTGGTTGGTCTTCCCCGTCGCCGTCAGCAGCTCGTAGACCATGTCCTTGTAGGACATGCCCTCTTTACCGAATTGCTTTTCCAGCCAGCCGTGCATTTGCTCGTGATAGACGGCCTGGGCGGGGTCGTTTTCGCCGACGCGGGTCATGAGCCAAACGGTCCAGAGGTTGGCCCAGTTCCTCGCATAGTCGTCGCTCTTCAAAAGCCGGTCGACCAGCCTGGCACGGCGCGCCGACTCGGGATCTTTCAGGAACAGGTCGATTTCCTTGGGCGTGGCGATCCGGCCGATGATGTCGAGCGAGGCGCGGCGAATGAAGTCGTAATCCGTGCAGCGCTGGGAAGGGGTGATCTTGTTGGCTTTCCATTTCTGGGCGATGCGGTTGTTGATAAGCAGGACCTTGTCGGCGTCGCTGGTCTTGCCTGGCGCGGACGAAGCGGCAGTGTCAGGCCGCTTCTCGGCCGCTCGGGAACCCGCCTTGGCCTGTTTATGGTCATCTCCGCCACGGACGCCGCTCAGCAAGAGCAAAGCCGCGCTAACAGCGGAAAGTACCGACAGTTTCCGCACGCTTTTGTAAGTGGCCATTCGTGGATCTCCGTTCAGGTCGGGCACGCTTTTCTGGAGGAACCTGAATCTGTTCCGGGGTAGGACTTTTTGCCGAACAGGTCTATCGTAAATCAACGTGTACGGTTCCGCAACATTATAACCCGACGCGCCAGCAAGGGCCCTCGCTGGCGCGTCGGGTTACAATTCTAGGAATCGCGGCCTCCAGAATCGCGACCTGCGGGTGGGCGAGGCGCTCTTTAGACGATGTTTTGCCGGGATTGGTTCCCAAATCAACATGAAGCGGGCAGAATAAACACGGTGGAAGATGGAGGGTTCACGGTGCAATTCGATCTGGGCCGAGTGCGCGACAATGTGCGGGCGGCAAACACCGAGGATTTACTCGATCGCGTCACCGTTTACCGGGCAGGGATGGAATCGGAAGCCATACCGATCATCGAGGCGGAGCTCCGCCAGCGGGGTGTCAGCCGGGAAGAGATAGAGGAGCATGCGGAGAAGCGGCGGCAGGAGACCACGCTGTTGCCCGACGGCACAGCCGTCCCATGCAGCTTTTGCCACCGCCCAGCGGTCGCGGAAGGATGGGGCTGGCACCGGCTGTGGGGATTGTGGCCGGTCTTTCCTCGCTACTACCATTATTGCGCGGTACACCGGCCGGTATTGGACACGCCGCCGGAGGCGGCCGATTAGCTCAGCAGCTTATTGATCTCGTCCTGGGTGATCAGGCTGGAGCGTTTGCCGAGCTTGCTGCTCAGCCAGCTCATGACCGGCGGCGTGTAAGGCAGCTTGCCCTTGCGCACGGTCTCCGTCATGCGGACGTCGCGGCGGTCGCGCTCGGCCGCCTTGCGGATGCCGTTGCGATGCCGGGATTCCTTCATGTCCTCGCGCCGCTGTTCCCGCCGTATACGCCGTGCCCCCATGTCGGGCTCCTTTCCGTGTTTCATCGAGTTCAAGTGTAGAAGAAAAGGATAGCAATCAGAGCCGGCAACGGGAAGGGAAGCTGCTGCAGAGTGGAAGGCAAGGAGCCTGTCGCAGAGCACGCAGAGAGCGCAGAGCATTGTAACCCGACGCGCCAGTTTTGAAGGTGCGCTTTCTCTATAGGCTTGGTATCGCCGGACCCCTGCCGGCTCGTCCGGCAGGTGAAGCAGTTCGGGGGCTAGCAGGCGCTCTTCCTTATCGTCGACCCCTGCCGGCT
>DASZFN010000695.1:0-5579 GCA_035939715.1 Gemmataceae bacterium
AACTGCTGCTTGAACGCCAGCACAAATGAGCTCGAGGTGCCGATTTCTCCGGCCAGCTCCTTGTAGGTGTGCCGCTTGGTGCGCAGGCTTTCCTCGTAGGTGCCGTAGGCGTCATTCAGTTTTTGCAGCCGGCGGTTACGCGTTTCCAGTTCGTCGTTCACAGCTTCGTCGAGGTAAGCATCCGAAATGGCCTGGAGCACGACGATGAGTTCCTGAGGCTTTTCGCCAATCAGCGAGATGCGCATGTACTCGGGGCTGGCGCCGTAATCGACCTGGATATTGTTTTCCAGCCATTCGACCGGTTCGCGCATGTCCTTGAACATGAGGAGCCCGGAGACCGTTGGCTGGCGCATGGCCCGCGTCAGAACGAGGCGTGTTTTGACCCGAGCCGCCTCACTTCTCTGGAAGATGGAAAAGTCAACATCGCTGTCCGTGCCGACGATCTTGGTCCCTTTGTGGGAAAGAATCAGGAAGGTCTGACCGATATAGGTTGTCGGCACGGAAAAAAACACCGCCACCGCCGTTCCCGCTGCCGCCAGGAAGCCGACCGTCGAGGCCAGCAGCCAGCGACGCTTTAGCGCCTTGAGCAGCGACTTGGAATCCGGCTTGGCAGTCAGAAAAGCCGGCGCCGGGGGCGCATGTATCGGCAGGTGAGTGCGCTGGAAGGCCACATCGGCGGGCACCAAGGCCTTGCCGTTCGACGTGCCGTTCGCCTCGTGGTGATGATTATTATTCTGCGGTTCCACGCCGTTGCTATCGGAAGGCGTCATGAAGGACACTCCAGAGAATTAGGCTTTCATCTGCCGTTCAACCCGTGGCTAAGTATCCCTGGACGGTTTGGCGCCAGCCAGGTGCGGCTCGCCCTCCCCGGCCATCCTGGGAGGAACGAACGTCATTTTTTCTGAGCCCTCGCCGTCGGCAATGAACAGTTTTTCGAGCAATTTGAGCTCCAACCAAAGCAGCACCAGGGCGATGAGCATCATGATGTAGCCGGCCCAATCGTGGATCACGTTGTGGGCAGCCCTCGTAAAGGAGAATTCGAAGAGCACGGCGGTCGCCGTAATGCGAATGACATTGGCGATCACGGCAATCGGCACGGCGCTCAACAAGATCACGAGCCTGTCCACCCAGGGGCGCTTGCTCAAGAGCACGAAGCCGGTTGACAGGGCGAAGAAGACCAGCAGCATGCCCAGGCCGCTGCACTCGGGGGCCACGCGCAGCGTGTGTTCGTTCAGTTTGATGTCCGTGCCTTCGGCCAGAGCAGGCAGGCCGATGGTCTGAATGGTATAGACGCTGGTCAGAGTGGCGATCTGTCGCAATTGCCTGGCGAGCATCGTTTCCAGGAAAAAGGGGAGAGGGATCATGAAGCCGAGAAAGGCGACGGCCGGCCAGGACCAGCGGAAAACCGGCCAACCGCCAAGCAGCAGAGCGAGTCCCGCCAGGCAGGGGAGAAGGGAAATTTGCTCGAACCAACTTATGCCATAGTGGGCGCCATAGAGCCGGAGCGCCGTGCCCCCGGCAAGGAGCGCCAGGCCCCACCAGCTCGGCCGCAGGACGGCGTCCGCCAGCATGGAGCGCCGGGTTCTCAGGAGCAGCAAGGAGAAGACGGGGACGATGACGCCGTGCGAGTATTGTGGATCGCTCAGCCAGTGCCTGGCCATTTGAACGAACGGTCCCCAGTACACCCACAACAACCCCGCTGCGCTAGTGGCCAGCAGGAGAATCATGGGCGGCGTCAGGGCGCGGGGCGCGGAAGGGTGAAGCTCGGGCGCTAGCGGTTCGGCGGGTGGAGAGGTTTTATTGAGCATGACGACGACATTCGGACGCCAGGCGTCGCGACTCAACTACGGGAAAGGGATGCAAAGGGAGGTCGGCGCGCACTCCGTGACCGTGGGTCGCAGTGGGTTGGTAAAAAATAGCGTCTCGGCTTCCATGCCATTGAAGCAGAAAACAACTTCGCCGCAAGTTAGTTTTGGGGTTGAGGGTGCGGTCAGGCGCGGGCGCTCGCCGGGGATGCCAAACTGCTCCGTGGTTGGCTCATCCAACTCTCGCTGGCCGCCGCAACGCCCTGCTGGAGAAACTCACGTTCGCATAACCTTCCGCTGCTTTGCCGCGCCGCTAGACCTTGCCTTTGAGTCCCGCCAAAGGCCCCCCCGTAATCTTCACAGGCGACGCGGCTTGCAGCCGTTCTTCTGGTGCCAGCGGCGCTCCAGCCGCGATTGGATAGTATACACGCGATAAATCGCCCTGCAACTGTCGCTGATGGGGAGTTTGCGTAAGATGGTCCGGAAAAATGAACGGCTCGAGCGGCAGCATGGCGTCTTCTCCTGGGTTCCTGCGCCACAAGCCCATGGCTGCCGACGGGCACCAGCCTGCTGTCCCGAGGCTTGCGGGTGAGCACCAGTCGCCAAAACAAAGGTGCGGTACACCGATACACATGCGGTGCCCATTGCCGTGATCGGGTACCGCACCATTTTCCGAAGTTTTGGCGAGTGACGGGGTTGAAAATCGCAAACGCCATGCCGACCGGCTGCAGCCGCACTTTAACTCGGGCGCAGCAAATTCCCATCTGTTTGTGCTCAAAGATGTTGCGGCGTACACTGTCGATTTCCATGCTGGGCGGAGGCCCTTTCGCGTGGACGGTGCGTATTAACCCGCGTTAACACTGGCGCAAATCGCGCTAATGAGCGTTAACAAAATAAATCGGGAAAGAGGATTCAAAGACCTATGACGGGAATACCGATTAGTAGGAAGGAAGGGGACGAACCGTCCCGAGCGCTGCATGCCTCGTTTGCCTGGCTTGACAGCGGCTAGGGTTTACGATCAAGGAGTCGGCACATGTTATCCAGAGGCCAAGGAAGGCTCAGTCATCTACTCTGGGTTGGCGTGGCGCTGCTGCTCGGCGCGGGTTGCCAGCACCAGCAGCTTGTCAATCCGGTGGACAGCCAAATTCCGCGCGAGTTGTCCAAGGTCTCCTTGCCGGCTTACGTGATCGAGCCGCCTGATATCCTGGTGATCGATGTCATTCGCACCGTGCCGTTGCCTCCGTACCGGATCGAGCCGTTCGATGTGCTCAATATCCAGGTGACCGGCTTACCGGAAGAGGCTCCCCCTATCTTTGGCCCGGTTTCGGTTCAGGCGGACGGCACCCTTGATTTGGGCCGGGAATACGGCACCGTGCGTGTGGTCGACATGACCATTCCGGAAGCCCAGGATGCCATTGAGAAATTCCTGATGCAGAAGAAGATCAAGGCCCCGAAAGTTAACCTGTTTTTGCTGCAATCGCGCGCTCTGCAGTTAGTCCGCGGCGAGCATCTGGTGCGGCCGGACGGCATCATCAGCCTGGGACTCTACGGCAGTGTGTATGTCACCGGCATGACGGTTCCCGAGGCCAAGGCCGCCATCGAAGAGCATTTGTCACGCTTCATTTTCAAGCCGGAAATCTCGGTCGACGTCCTGGCTTACAACAGCAAGGTCTTCTATGTGATCACCGACGGCGGCGGCTTCGGCCAGCAGGTGACCCGTCTGCCGATCACCGGCAACGAAACCGTCCTCGACGCCATCAGCAAGGTAGCCGGCTTGCCGTACCAGGCTTCCAAGCATCGGATCTGGGTTGCTCGTCCGGCCCCCGCGCATGATTGCGGAGACGGCAAGGACCAGATCTTGCCGGTCGAGTGGAACAAGATCGTGGAATGCGGCCAGACCGCCACGAATTACCAAATCCTGCCGGGCGACCGCATCTACGTGAGCGCCGATGCCCTGATCACGTTCGACAACTGGCTGTCCAAGATCACCGCGCCCATGGAGCGCGTCTTTGGCGTCACCCTCCTTGGCGACGCCGTGGTGCGCAACCTGAGCGGCAAGAACAACGGCAATAACACCGGCTCTGGATTCTAAGGCCCTGGGTTGCGCTGCGCGAATGGAGATTTGTGGGTCATTGGTCATTAGTCATTGGTCATTCGCGAATGACGAATGACCAATGACTGATGGCCATGACTGGATTTTCGCGGAAAGACGACTGTTCTGCCCATCCCTTGACGCAGGGATTTTGCAGAAAACGATAACATTGGGCTAAATAGGTGATTCGGCCCGGCCGATAACCTTCAGGAAGGGCGGTTCCCTTGTCGTCCGGCGTGAGGCCGGATAACCATATCCTTATGGGAAGCTAATAAGCGCCTGATTCGGCTCTGGAGAACCTGCCATGAAGAAAACCGGATTTGCCGCCTGCCTATCGCTGGTCGTTTTGACTGCCCTGTGCGGAACAGCCGGGGCGCAAAGCTATCCGACCTACAATCGAAACTTGACAAACCCGTACCAGAGGGCGCCGATAGGCCCGTACGTAAACCTGGTCACCGGCCCCGGCACAATTAGGCAGAATTATTTTGGCATTGTGCAGCCGCAACAGCAGGATATTACGGCCCAGAACCAGCTTGGCCTGGGGGTCGTGGCGAACCAACAGGGAATTCTTGGCCTGCAGACGACGGACCAGCTGCTCGCAACCGGCCACCCGGTGCGTTTCGGCAGCTATGAGCGCTATTTTCAGAATCTGAACGCGACGGCGACCGGCCTGCAAGGGGGAACAGGAAACTTCGGAGCGAACCTGGGGCAGGGCGTAGCAGGCGGTGGCGGCGGCCAGGCGGGCGCCAATGCGCCGCGTGCGCCGGCACGCGGCCGCTAAGCAAGCGCAGACAAGCAAATTCCGGCCGGGAGCGACGCCGGAACAAGCAGCACTTGAGCACACCAAGGAGGGACCATGCTGCTCAACGATACGAAAAAGACTTTCACGGCGTTTGCCGCAAGTGCCTTGCTGATTGCGGCGGGAACACCCGGGGTCGAGGCAGGCTGCTGGAAGTATGGCCGCTGCGATCCTTCCTCTGAAGTCTTCCACTCCCCCTTTTTTGGTTACTACCCAACCTGCTGGCGCACCTGGCCTCCGGGCCAGCCGGCCTGTCCGCCCGCCATCCTGTTGCCTGCCCAGCCGCTGCCGGAGCCGGCTACCGAGAAGCCGTCGCTGCCGAAGGAGTTGAAGCCAATCGTGCCGGAGAAATTGAAATCACCCGAGAAGATTCCGTCTCCCGATAAGGAGTAAGCCGGCGGAAAACAAAAAACACGGGCGGCCAAAGGCCGCCCGTGTTTTTTTCAGGTTCTTTTAGATGGCAATCAGGCTTTCAAGCGACCGCGCCGCCACCAGGCGCCTGCGCCTGCAATGGCAAAGCCGGCAAACGCCAAGGCCAAACTGGCCGGTTCAGGCGTGGCCGCGGTAAAGGCCGTGAGGCTCGGATTCAACTCGTCCCCGTTTCCGGAAAGGGTTACGGCAACATCATTCTCGATGCTGTAGGTGCCGCCCGGGGTAAAAGTGCCATTGCTGAAGGCGCTGGGATTGGTCGAAGAACCAGGTCCGGCAGCCGCCGCCGTCGTGAGCGTGTTGCCGCCATTGAACTTGCTCTGGCCGGTGACGGCGTAACCCCGGACATTTTGCACGACGCTGCCACCCAGCAGGCTCGCCGTTTTGTAGAAGACCCCACCACCCAAACCCGGGAAGCTCGAGTCGGTGGCAGTGATCGTCAGTGTCTCGGGCA
>DASZFN010000696.1:0-2484 GCA_035939715.1 Gemmataceae bacterium
TCACCATACTCCAGTTTCGAAACTGAATTCGCGTCATTGTTCCCCCGCGCACAACGGACCTGTTTGCGCGCTCCTTTTGCGTGAAAATACACCGCTCCTATGGCGGCCGGATAACTCCGGCTAAGATGGTACATTCAAATCACTTCAGTGTCAACGGGAGAGTGGGGAAAGTGTCAATCCACTTTAGAAATGTCCCCGGGGTTACCTCGTTAGAAGTGTCCCCTTTCTTTTCTTCTGCAACCAGTTGATTCCCCTGCTGCGGGCCGCTGCCGGAGCTTCGCCCTGCGAGGCCGCTAGGCCGAGGGGTTAGGGCGAAGCGCAGGCAGTGGCCCGCAGCAGCGTCGGCTTCCTCCATGGGTGCCCCGCCGGCGGCTTCCAGCCCGACGGCTTGGGCGGTTTGTCCACCCAACGGATCTTCGGCCCGGCCGGCTGTGGCGCCTCTATCTCGCGATGCGGCCGCGCCTTGCCTCGGTAGCGAATCTCAATGCGCCCATCCTCCCATTCGCACACCGTCACCTTGGCCAGGCGTGGCGGATAGTCGCTCGTCCGCTCCAGTTGAAAATAGCGATTCTCATAGCGCACGACCCAGTCGTTGGAAATGCTGCGCTCGGTCTCCAGGCAAAACACCTGCTCCAGTTCCCGCGCGCCCGGCGGCTGGCGATGGTAGTCCTGCGGCTCGGCTGCCGCGCGCGCAAACCGCTGGTTGTGATCGTCCAGATACTCGGCTTGCAAAAAGTGATTCGCCGCTTCGTGCGTGCGAATCTTCTTGCGGCCCATCTTCTTGATCAGGCGATCCTGATGGGTTCCGTTGCCTCGCTCCACGCGCCCCTTGGCTTCGGGCGAGTTGGCTGCGATGATCTGGATGTCCAGCTTCTGGCACATGCGTCCGAACTGCGTTACCGCCACCCTGCCGTGCAACTGTTCTTTTTCGGTGGGCTCCCGCACGTACACGTTTTTCCAATCCGTGTACAGCGCCAGCGGCACTCCGTACTTCGCGATCCACTGCCGCAGAACCCGCGCTGCCGCCCAGATGGTCTCTTCCTCGCCCAGCAGCGCTTCCACCGTCGAGGTCGCGTCGTCGACCATGTTCATCAGGCAAGCCTTTCCCGCGCGGCCCTGATACCAGTCATGAAAGCTCCCGTCCAACTGCACCAGCTCCCCGAAGTGCGCGCGGCGATCGCGCCTTTTGCGATGCTGCTTGCGTTTGCGGGCTTTGCTCCACAAGCCCTCGGCCAGCATCCACCGCCGCAGCGTTTCCGGATGAACTTCCAGCCCGTCCTCGCTCGCCAGATGCTCTGCTGCCAGCGTCGGCCCGAAGCGCGTGCCCACCTCTCCGCCGTACTTTTTCTTTACCAGGCGCAGAATCTTGTTGCGCTCCTTGGCCGGCCAAGCGCGGTTGGATTTTCGTCCTGCATTGCCGTGCTTCAACGCCGCCGCGCCACCCGCCTGGTACTTCTTCCACAGCCGCTTGGCCTGCCGGTAGCTGGTCTTCATCAGCGCCGCTGCATCCTTCAGCCGCAGGTCGCCCGCCTTCACCCGCGCCAGCTCCTCACCTCTCCGCAACTCCCTCTTGCTCAATGCCGTCCTCCTCACTCGACCTCCTAGGAGGTCATCGTCAGGGGACATTTCTATCGAGGCATCAAGGGGACATTATCAAAGTGGCGCAACAGGCACTACGGAATCCTGTGATATACTCCCGCCATGTTGATCCGATCGGCGTCCACGATTCTGCTGCTGGCCGCTTGTGCGGCACTCACAGCTCAGCAACCGGCGGCCGACTGGCCGCTGTACAATCGCGACTATGCCTCCACGCGTTTCTCGCAGCTCACCGAGATCGCGCCCCAGAACATTTCCAGCTTGCACCAGGTCTGCGCTTATACCTTGCCCGAGGACGCGGAATTCGAAAGCGGACTGGTCGCGGTGAACGGAACGCTGTACTTCACCACCTCCGACTACACCTACGCCGTCGATGCCGCCACCTGCGCCTTGCGCTGGCGTGTCCAGCACGAAATGCCCCGGTCGGGAGGCACCGTGCGCGGCGTGGCGTTCGCAGGCAACCGCGTCTTTCGCGGATTTCCCGATGGTTCGGTGATCGCTTACAGCGCGGCCAACGGCCAGCAGGTCTGGTCCACGAAACTCACTGAGCCCGACGGCCGCCCCGCCTCCATCTCGGCCGCGCCCATCGCCTGGAATGGGATGCTGTTCATCGGGACATTCGGCGCGGAGCGAGCTTGCGGCTGCATCGTCGCCAGTCTGGATGCCGCCACCGGACGCGTCCTGTGGACCTTCCGCCTGGTTCCGACGGGCAACTCGCCCGGTGCGGACACCTGGCCCAAGGGAATCCATGTGGGAGGCGGCTCGGTCTGGACCAGCTTGACGATCGATCCCGACTCCGGATTGCTATACGTTCCCACCGGCAACCCCGGCCCCGACTTTTCCGGCGCGTATCGGCCAGGCGCAAACCTGTTTACCGGTTCCGTGGTG
>DASZFN010000697.1:0-3141 GCA_035939715.1 Gemmataceae bacterium
TTTTTCCGCAAGTCGTTGGCCGCGTGGAACACGCGTAAACTGTCACTTGGTTCCCCGCTTGGTTCCCCGACAGACGCCGTTCGACCGAACGCGGCTGCGCGAGGCGGCCTTCGACGAAATCCGCCGCATCATCCGCGAAGAAGAGCCCCTGCGGCCGAGCATGCGGCTTTCGACTCTGGGCGAGGCGCTCACCGCGGTTTCGTCTCATCGCAAGACCGATCCGCGCAGGTTGAGCCAGCTCGTCCGCGGCGATCTGGACTGGATCGTCATGAAATCGCTCGAGAAAGACCGCACCCGGCGCTACGGGACGGCCTCGGAATTCGCCGCCGACATCGAGCGGCACCTCAGCGACGAGCCGGTCGCCGCCGGACCGCCGAGCGTGACCTACCGGCTGCGGAAGTTTCAACAGGCTGCTGGCTAGCACTAGCGCGCGATTCCTAGGAAAACTCGGCTTCGGTTCCTTTGGGCGCCGTTCCGTCGCGATGCGTTCCAAACGGCTCAATTGTTGGCCCTGGACTGGTCTTGAAGAGGCAACAGATCCGACGGTTTGATGGCCAACATGGCCACCAAGACGGCCACAAAAATCTTTAGAATCCCTAGGAATCGCCGAAGGCGGCCAACACGGCCAGGCTCTCTCACATTGGGTCCGCCGTCGATCCGCCAACTGATTGGCGGGCGGACGGACCTGGCCAAAAGCGGTCAAGTTTGATCCCACGACGGAGTGGTTCCGGCGCCAGCACAAGGGATTTGAGACAGTTTAGTTCGTGGGTCGCGAGCACGCCGTGTGTGTGCGCGCGCAATGCAATCCAAAAAGTGTCCATTTCTTAGGCAGGCCGGTGAGAAGAGTCTCCTGCGCCCCCCGGCGTTGCAAAAAGATTTGGCCCGCTGGCCCTCTTGCCCTTCTCGCATCCGTAACCAGAAACCTGCCTAGCAGATGTGGAATTCGGCCAACAGGGCCAGCGTGGCCCTGTCAGGCCCGCATATTGGCCCTCTAACCATGAGCCCTCCGCGCCGCATTCCCCGCGGCCATCGCCTGGTCTGTTGCAGTGTTTCACGGGCCGATGGCTTTGGCGATAAGGAACGCAGCGGCGGCAGCCAGACCGCCCACCAGTGCCGTTTGCCACGCGCTGCGCAGCGGGCGCGGCGTCGTGAACTTGCCCTTGACGTACCCGAAGACGAATAAAGCCAGCAGCGTGACGACCACCGAGGCGATCAGACCCTGGTGGACATTGCGCAAGAAAAAGTAAGGGGCCAGCGGCACCAGACCCCCGGCGATGTAAGACAGCGCAATGGTCCAGGCACTCTTGCGGGCACGCCTGGGATCGGGTTCTTCCAGCCCCAACTCGAAGCGCATCATGAATTCGACCCAACGCTTCGGGTCGGCCCGCAGCGCGGTGACAACGGTTGCCGCCGTGTCCGTCTCAAGACCGTAAGCCCGGAAGATCTCGGCGACCTCGGCTGCCTCCTGCTCTGGCATTTCAACCACTTCCCGCTGCTCCCTATCCAGTTCGGAAGCGTAGTGTTCCGCATCGGTCCTGGCCGCCAGATATCCTCCCAGGCCCATGGCAATCGACCCGGCGGCAATCTCAGCCAGTCCCGCGGTGATGACAATGTGCGCCGCATCGACCGCACCAGACAGGCCTGCGGCGAGCGCAAAGGGAACGGTCAAGCCGTCCGCCATGCCGATCACAATATCTCGGACAGTTTCAGAGGAGGTGAAGTGCTTTTCCATGTGGGGTGTTTGCGGCATGGGTCGCTCCTCCCCGTGGTATGAGGATGTCTCAAAGAATGCCGTGCCGATCCTTATGCCGTCAACCGCGCAATCACGTGCTCCCAGCTGATCCCCAACGCGCGGATGCGCTCCCGCGCGCTTCTGCCCATGGCCGCCGCCTCTGCGCGGTCCTCGAACAGTCGGTCCATCGCCTCGGCCAGCGCGCGCGGGTCCGGTTCGACCACCAGACCGGTCCGGCCATGCTCGATCAGTTCCAGCGGACCGCCGGAATCCGTGCACGTAATGACCGGTTTCTCGGCGTGGCAAGCTTCCAGGCAGGCGTAACCGTAAGAGTCTTCCAGGTAAGGCAAGTATAGGGCTCCCAGGGCCTCGGCGTACCAGCGCAGCTTGTCTTCTTCGGAAATCCACTGGTCAAGCAGCGTCACGCGTGCGGCGTTCTTGCATGTCCTTAAGGCGGCGCGCAAGTGCTCGCGTTCCGATTCGACATCCGGCCGGCCGGCCAGGACCAGCCGTACGCCGCTGCGCACGTAATCCATGGCCTGGATGGCGAGCCCCTGGCGTTTGATGGAGTTGATCCGGCTGGCGTAGAAGATGTAATCCCCGTAGCCGCCATTGCAATACCGCTCCGGGTTGAGCAGCGGCGGGTAAAGGACTTCGGAGTCAACCCGGTTGTGCTCGCGCAGGCGCCCGGAAACGATCTGCGAGTTCGTGAAGATGGCCCGCGCAGATTGGAACGCTGCCGCGTCCGCCCGGATGATCGCGCGGCGCAGCGCCGCGCCTTCGGGGCCGCCGGGAAACGAATGGTACGGCGTGCCCCACAGGTCGTAGGCCGGCCGGAAGTGGTGAATGAACCACAGTACCTTGTTCGGATGTTCGAGCAGATAGGACGGTGTGCGAACGGCAATGAGCCTGTCGCCGTAGCCGCGCATACCGAGGAGCCGCAAGGCCAACATTTGCTCGAGCAGGTACTGCGGCTGCGTATGGATCGGGATGTTCAACACATCCACCTGGTGGCCATACTCCTCTAACTTCATGGCAAGCCAGTCCACGAGGAACGTACCCCCGCCCTCGATGAACGGCACACTCGTGGTGGCAAGGACAATTTTCATCCGCGCCTCTTGGTCTCCGGCCGGGCGGCCTGAGCCGCAAGCGACAAACCGCTTTGCGGCATGCGGCTTTGAGGGCGCGGTCTTACCGGGGCCAGCTAGCCTCTGTCACGGTGTCAGATCCTCAACTGGAGCGCGCTGGTCAGGCTGGTCTGCTGCGCGATAGGCGGTAACCGGGAGAAATGCATTAAGCCGGCAGAATGAACCATCTGCCGGTCAATAAAGGTGGGCACCTCCCGCAGCCGAGGGCATTCCTCGTCATCGGCACATCCGCTGGCAGGCTTTAATCTGGCTTAATCTTCT
>DASZFN010000698.1:0-2298 GCA_035939715.1 Gemmataceae bacterium
TGGTGTAATTCAGTACGCCGTTCTGCTCGCGCATCCACGTCAGTTGGGAGACAAACGTGCCGATCTGCGGGGAATAGCCCGGGAGGGGCCCGAGGACGTTCGGCCCGGTCAGATCGGCCGCCGCGGCGTCCGACGTCACAAGGGATGCCGTGAATCCGCCGGCAATCGCGGCGGCAGTGCCACAGAGAAAGTTTCTCCTCGTGGCAAGATCGTGGCTGGTTGAACGACTCTGCGCGCTCACGTGTCTTACACCTCCGGGAACGATCGGCAGTATACGGGGCCCACGAGCTGTGCTGCGTCGGGGGCCCAGTATACATCGCTCCTGTTACGGCGAGTGAGCGCTTGCAGTTCGGTTGCGCAAGTCTGCCACGTCGGCGCAATGGCTCAAATGCGGCTGGCCGCTAACTGGCTCGCCGGCGCAGGCTCGGCAGCTTTGGCCGTAATTATCGCCATTCCCAGGCACGCGGCGATCAGGATCTCCGCGATAACCGGCCCGAAGAAGAAGTACTCGTACGAATTCACGGCAAACACCAGGTACGCAACCAGAAAGGTGGCCATGATGGGCCGCAGCCGGACCGCATCGGTCTTGGCCAGGGTGCCCAACTGCCAGAACACGATGGCCTCAGCCGTCAGGACGATCGTGACGGCGAGTCCCAATCCTCGGAAAAACGCGAAGTAACTCCTCGTCAACCCAAACACGACAAATTGGTTGGACTTCATGATCTCGACCGTGGCCGCGGCGACGCCTGGGTCTGGTTTGCTGAATACGCCGCCAATCGTGTGCAGCACCGAATGAATCAGGGTCAAGACCGACGCAATGCGGAGAAACACTAAAGGCTTCATCGATGTGTCCTTTCGCTTCGGGATTCGACTGAAATGGCTTGCCACCACGGCTCCGTGACCCATCCCTGCGCTTTTTTCCGGCGCAAGGGTGGGAGGCAACGAACCGGAGTCGGCATTTCACTCGCTGGCCGACTGGCTTTCGATCCTCTTGGCAAACTCGGCGAGAATGCCGCTCCAGGCGCCGGGACCATCGAAGAGGGCGCGCAACTGCTCGTATCCCTCGCCGTGGCGTTCCAGCTTGCTGTGTTCGAGTTCAACCAGAGTGGCGGACGGGCCGTCGGGCGAGAAGCGAACCTCGACCTGGCTGGCCTTCGCCATGTCTCCGTTAAACGTCCAGTCCGGGCTATCGTGTCCGGGCCCGACATGCCAGGAAAAGGCAACGCGGTGGGGCGGGTCCCATGCCAGCACCGTTCCCCAATCGCAGAGGCTGCCTTCGGCGTTTCGTTCGTACCAGCGGCCTCCCACGCGCGGTTCTACGAAGATGGCCTCGAAGGGAGTTTTACCGATGTGATGCGTGGCCGGCCACCATGTTTCCATCTGTTCCACAAAGACGGTGAAGGCGCGCTCCACGGGGGCCTGGACGCGCACGCTCTTACGAACGACGGCTTCTGCGATTGTGTTTGCCATGCTTTTCTCCAGTCGAGGTTTCTTCTGCGGCCGCTTGAAATGCGCTCAAGGCCCGGGTCCACATCTGGTCGAAGTGAGCGCGCAGACGGGCAACGCCTTCGGGGTCCAGCTGGTACAGCCTGCGGGTTCCGGCCCTTGTATCGAGCACGAGCCCGGCATCTTTCAGCACGCGCAGATGCTGGGAAACCGCGGGCCGGCTCACCGGCAGCATGCGGGCGAGTTCGTTGACGGCGATGGGTCCGCCCGACAGCTTTTGAAAGATGGCCATGCGGGTGGCATCGCCCAGGGCATCCAGTCCGGCTTGTAGGTAAGCGTCCACTTACGGTAAGCTACCACGAACCAATGGCCGCGTGTCAACAGGAAAATTTCTGCCTCATCCCAACCTCCAACGCGGCCGTGCGGGACCGTGGTACCATTCGGGCAAATGGCTTTACTCAGGCCGATCCCCGGAGGTTCTAATGAACGGTTACTCGAGACGAGACTTCATCAAGACCGGCATTGCCGCGGGAACCCTGGCGAGCGTGGGAACCCTGCCGGCACGCGCCACGGCGACGGACAAGGTGGCGCTGGGAAATTCCGGCCTGCAGGTGACACGCCTTGCATTTGGCACCGGCAGCAATAACGGCCATGTGCAGTACGAGCTGGGCCAGGCTGAATTCACAAAGCTGGTGCGCTATGCCTATGACCGGGGCGTCCGTTTCTTTGAGACCGCCGAAGCCTACATGACTCCGGCCATGCTGGGTGAGGCTTTGAAGGGCCTTCCCCGCGACAGCTACCAGCTGATGACCAAGGTGACGACGAACAAGGGTGTCGATCCGCAGGTGCGAT
>DASZFN010000699.1:0-24561 GCA_035939715.1 Gemmataceae bacterium
TGGCGGACGGATTAATGAGAAACTCCTCATCCGGGCATCATGGGACAGAAAAAGCGGGTGTTCCCCTTGCCAACGGTGGCAAACTCAGTGGCAAATTGGCAAACTCAATGGCCGCCTTGGTCGGCTCGCACATGCCTATGACGATAGCCTGGCCCTGAGGCCCGCATCAGTTGGCATGCAAATCAGCGACGAGTTGGTCGTATCCGGGCTGCTCCAGCGGATGCAGATTGGCGCGAGCCAGTTGCAGTGCTCTGGCCTTTTTCAGACTGTCGGCGGCGGCGGCGCGATCGCTGGCCAGTAGCGCCAGGGCGCGATGGAAGAAGAGACTTGCCGACGGGGCATCCTGAATGGCCGTGTCGAGATCGGCGAGGGCCTGGGTGCGAAGGCCCAGGCGTAAGTAGACGAGGGCGCGCGTGTCCAGCAGTTCCGGCAGCGGCCCGGCCATGTCGATGGCGCGATTGATCAGGGTGCGCGCCTCCTCGGTCCTGTCGCTGCGGAAGGCAAGCAGGAAAGCCAGGTTGTTCATGACCGTCACGTCCCGGCCCTGCGGTTCGAGAATCTGGCGATAGACGGCCTCGGTTTCCGGATAGTTGCCCTGCAGGTTGCGGAGAGCCGCCAGGTGCATCAAGAGCGCCGGGCTGCCCGGCGACTTGAGCAGGGCGTCGTTGAGCAGCTTGTCCACGCGCTCCATCTGCAGCGGCGCCGGCTTGGCGCTCGCCTGCAGCACCGCCATGGCCAGAGAGGCAGCTTGATTGAGTGCGGCGGGAGCGGCTTGCGCGCACAAGTCGAGTGCCTCATCGATACGGCCCTGACGTCCCAGGAACTCCGCCAGCGTCAGCAGACCCTGCGGGCCCGGATGCTCCTTGAGCAACGTGCGGTAGATGTCCTCGGCTGAGGACGCCCGGCCCACCTCCTCGTAGAGTGCGGCCAGGCCGGGGAGATCGCGGCGGGGCTGCTGCTCGTATTGTTTGATAAGGGTTTCGGCATCCCGCGTTCGGCCTTGCAATTTTAAAAGACGAATCTGCAGCTCGACGGTTTGCAAGGCATCGGGAGCGCGCTGGCGCAGCGGCTGCAGCCAATTGCCCGCTTCTTCTTTTTGACCGTGCCGCAAGAGAGCGAGCACGTAGTCGGTTACGCGCGGCAGCTCTTTACTGGCGGATTCCAGCTCCGCGCTGGCCTGGCTCGCATAGATCGCCCGCGCCCGCGGCCAGTCGTCGGTGGCCTCGTAGAGCTGGCCGAGGGTCAAGCGCTCTTCGGGCGCCAGGAGGCCGCGACTGCGCAGGTCTTCGAGGATGCCGATGGCATCCCGGCGCGTGTGCGGATGCGCCGCCAGGAGCAAGGCCATGAGGCGCTGGCTATCGCTCACGCCGCCGCTGGCATCCATGTATTGCTGCAGGAGACGCCGCGCTGCCGCAAACGACTGAAAATCCCCGGCGTGCGCGTCGCAGATGGCCAGGAAACAGGCCGCCCACATTTTATCCACCTTCTCGGCCTTGACGGCGGGGTCGAGCAGCCGGGCAAAATAAGGCGCCGCCCTGGCGAGTTGACGGCGGCGGAAGTGATAGGTGGCGACATTGCGCAGCGTGTCATAATCGGCGGGGTTCGCTCTGGCTGCTTGATCGAAGTAATCCCCCGCCGCGTCGTAGCGGCCGATCGCCTCGCAGCACTGGGCCAGGGCCAGAGCGGCAGCGGGTTGGGGCAGTCGGCGTTTGGCTTCGTCGACCAGGTCGACCGCTTTCTGCATCTGCCGGGTGCCCACGAAAAACTGCACCAGGGCCACCCAAGGGTCAGACAGTTTCTCCGCGCCGGGGAGATGGGTGGCGGTGCGAAAAGCCTCTTCCGCTTCCTTGTGGTATTTCTCCCCTGCCACCCAGAGGATCTGGCCGAGCCAAACATAATCTTGCGGCGTCTTCGAGCCCTCCGTAATGGCCTTACGCGCCAGCGCGATGGCGTTCTCGTGCTGGCCTTGCTGGCTGCGCAGGGAGGCTTGCATGGCCAGCAGCTCGAGCGGCAATTTGCCCTGCTCTTGCAGCTTTTTCAGCAAGTGATCGGCGTCCTCGAACTGGCGGCGGTCGTACATCAATTGAATGGCCCGGCGGAGCGCATCCGGATCGCGGTCGCCAAGATCGAACGCGCGGGCAAACCCCTTCAAGGCTTCTTGCTTGTTGCCTTCCAGGTCATCGAGGGTGGCCAGGCCCCGTACCGTGGGCGCCAACGAGCCGCGCTTGACGGCGACTTCGTTGAATAGCTGCCGGGCTAAACGCAGGTCTTCTTTCTTGCCTCTCTGCGCCGAGGCCACGATGAGGCTGGCCTGGGCGAAGCGCCACAGCGTGCCGTCGCGCCCTTCGAGATCGCGAATCGCGCTTACCAGTTGCTCGGCTTCCTTGTTGTCGCCGGTCTGGAGGGCCAGGTCGAAGAGCGCGAGGCGGATCGGCAGATCCTGGGGTTGCAGAGAGGCGACGCGCAGCCACAGGCGTTGCGCTTCCTGGCCATGGCCTGCGCGATAGTGAATCTCGCCGAGGTCGCGCAGCAGTCGGGCCTGGTCCGCAGGTTTGAACTTCTCCAGGTTCTGCTCCAGGGCCGCGAGAGCGGCGGCCAGCTCTGCGGAATCGGCGCTGCGCCGCCGCGCCCAGTAACGGGCCCTGGCAAGCCGGACTTCAATGCGGTCGCCCAGATGCCGGTCTTCGGCGCGCTGGAGAATGGCCAGTCCTTCGGCGAAGTTACCGCGCAGTTCCTCGGTATCCGCCAGCGCCAGCCATAGATCGACGTTGTCCGGGTGCTCCTTGCAGGCTTCTTCGAGAACGGCCCTGGCCTGCGCGGCCTTGTCGGCGCGATTCTGCGCCATGAGCATCTGCGCGCGTACCAGGGGCACGTCCGCAGACTGAGGATTGTCCCTGGCGGCTGTTTGCAAGACCTCTTCCACGCGCTTCCAGTCTTGATTGGCCGGATCGCGACGCAGATTATCGAGCACCAGCAGCCGGGCCAGCAGGGGACCGACCGTGGGTTCTCTGGGGAGAAGCGCTTGATATTCGCGGATGGCTTCGTCGAACTTCTTCAGGTCGGCAAGGGCTGCTGCCGCACCGAGCTGCGCTTCGAGGAGGCCGGCCTGGTTTGCCAGGGCGTGCCGGTACGCCGTCAAGGCCTGGTCCGGCTCAGCCAGTTTTTCATAACAGCGCCCCAGCAGCAGATCGACCTGGGCGGCGGCATCGGGGTCTGCCGCTACCTGGCCGCGCAGCTTCTCCAGCAGAATCGCCGCCTCGCTCCATTTGCCACCGGCAATGAGAAGTTGCCCGCGCAAGTCGCTCACCACGGCCGCGGGCGCGCGGAGCTTTTCCAGGTCCCGGACGACATCGGCAACCTGGTCCTGTTGCCCACTCCGGATGAGATAGACCCCGAGCTGGTGCAAGAGGGCGCTGCGGCTGCGCGGCGCTACCGCGCCGATGCCTCGGCGCAGACAGGCTATCGCCGTGTCGGCATGCTTATCACTCATCTCGACGCGCGCCAGCACGAGATAGAATGCGGCATGGTCCGGAAATGCGGCCAGGCCCTTTGCCAGGAGCTGCCGTGCCTCCGCCCATCTCTTGCGGGCCTCGGCAACTTCGGCCATCGCCAGAATCGTATCAGACTTTTCCGGGGCCAGGCGAAAGGCGACCTGCGTCTCCTGGAAGGCTTCGTTCGTCAGGCCGCCTTTCTGAAAGTAATGCGCCCGGTCGATGTAGGCCTGATAATCCTGTGGATTCCGGGCGATGAGGTCCGCCATGACCTTGTCCGCTTCTGCGCGGTTGTTTGATTGCAAGTACAGATCGGCGAGCTCCACGTAGGAAGCACGAAGCTGCGGCGCATGTTCGATGGCCTTGCGGTAATACTCCGTGGCCGGTCCCGGTTCACGCCGGGAGGCATGACACAAGGCAGCCCGGCGTTCCACTTCCCCGTTGCCGGCGTAGTGCCCGTTCAGCAAGATTTCCAGGTCCCTCAAAGCGTCCGCATAGCGCTTGGCGGCGATGGCGGCGTCGACCAGTTTGAGCCGCACTTCATGATTATCCGGTTGCAGCCGCAGCACGCTCTCGTATAGATCGAAGACCTTGCGTTCATCCCTGTATGACTTGTCAAGCTTTTTGTCCAAAGCCTCGGCGAAGGCGACGCGCGTTTTCAGGTCATCGGGTGAATACTTCAGGTAAATCTGGTAGTAGCGGATGGCGTCATCCAGATGGCCTTCATTTTCGGCCTGTTCTGCGTGACGCAGCAAGATCCCGGCATTGCGCTGCATCTGGTAGGCATGGAGGGAGAAGACCGCCCCGGCCAGTACGGCGAGGCTGACCGCCATGATGCCAAAGACCTTTACATTCACAGCAGGCAGGAGCCCGCCTGGAACGCGGAGCGAGGCCGCCGTCGGCTTCGACCCTTGCGGCGAGGTCTCAAAATGCAGCGGCGGAATATCCGGACGATTTATGCTAGCCACGCATGAGTTACCGTATCAAGGAAAAGTATCGCTGACGCTTCGCGGTAGCACGGAATTAATTCCGTTCTGTTGACATCGCGGACGCTGATTCATTTCTCATCCATGGCTTCGAGTAGTTCGTCGTAGCCTTTGAATTCCAGCGGATGAATCTGGCTGCGCGACAGGTGCAGATCCCTGGCCCTGCGCAGGCTTTCGATGGCCGCCGTGCGGTTCTTCTGCTGCTGCGCCTGCGCCAGATGAAAGAAGCGTGCGGCGGTCTCTTCATCCTGGATTGCTTTCTCGAGATCGAGCTGTGCCTCCGGCAGCTTGCCGAGCTTGAGAAAGATGATCGCGCGGGTGTCGAGCAGCGGTCCCAGCTCGCCGGCCAGCATGATGCTGCGGTCGACGAGCTGCATGGCTTCATTCAGGTTGTTGTCATGGACAGCCAGCAACCAAGCCAGGTTATTGAGGGCAATGATGTTGTCACCATTCTTCTCCAGGACCCGTCGATAACATGCCTCCGCTTCCGCGTACCTTTGTTGCAGATCCCGCAGCTCGGCCAATTCGAGGACCGGCAAGGGTGATTCGGGACTCTTCTTGCTCGCGCGATCGAGCAGTCGTTCGACGGCCTGGAAATGCTGATCCCGCAAATTCTTCCTTGCACGAAGCATTTCCACAGCCACGGCAGCGGCCAGATCGACTTCGCCGGCCGAGGCCGCCCGTTCGCACAGATCGAGGGCTTCGTCCTTGCGATCGCGTCGGCCCAGGAAGCCGGCCAGCGCCAGGCCGCGCTTGGGATCCGCATTTTCTGCAACCCATTTGCGATAGGTTTGTTCCGCGAGCGGGAACTGCTCGATTTCCTCAAACAGCCTGGCGGCGGCGGCGAAGTTGGCGCCCTTGCTGTCCGCGTATTTCTTCAAGAGCGCCAGCGCATCGTTAGTCTTGTCCTGCGCCTTGAGCACACGCACTTGCAGGTCCACGGTTTGCAATGTGTTTGGGTCAGCCGCCACAAGCTTTTGCATCCACAAGGCCGCCTCGGCAACGTCATGGTGTTTCAGGAAGACCTTCGCGGCCTCTGCCGCGTAAACCGGCCTGGGCTCATCGGCGGACAGGCTGTTGGAAGCCAGCGCGCTGTAAGTGGCACGTGCGCTCTGCCAGTCATGCACGGCTTCATAGAGCTGCGCCTGCATGTGCAACTGTTCGAGGGTCGGCGGCTGCCGCGATTGCAGCCGTTCCAGAATACGAAGGGCCTGCGTCCGCGTGCGCGGATGCCTTGCCAGGAGCACAGCCAGCGTGCGCTGGTCTTCCAGCGTCCCGCCGCCGACGCGTGTGTTTTCCTCCAGCATGGCCAGCGCTTCCTTGTACTGCCGATAGTCGCCTGTGGCTTTCTTGAGAGCCAGGCCGCGGCGCGCCCAGACCAGATCGCTTTCTCCGGCATGAGTGGCGGGGTCGAGGAGCTTCAGGAGGTACGGTTCCGCCTTCGCCAGTTGCGCGTGTACGAGATAAAAGCTGGCGACCTCGCGCAGCACCCTTACGTCTGAGGCATCCAGCTTCAGGGCCGCATTAAATTCCGCCGCGGCCTTGTCCAGTTCCCCCAGGGCCTCGTAGCATTTCGCCAGCGCCAGCGTCTTCACGTCGGCGGGGAGCTTGGTCCGGGCCTGGTCGATAATGGGTTGGGCCTCGCTTTTACGGTTGGTGCGGACCAGGAACTGCACCAGGGCAACCCACGGTTCGCCGAGCTTGTCGGCATCCGGCAGCGTGAGCGCATTGCGAAACTGCTCCTCCGCCTCCTTGATATGTGTCCCCCCCGCGGCAAGCAGCACCTGGCCCAGCCAGACAAAGTCGCGCGGATCCTGCGAGCCCTGGTCAATCGCTGCCTTCGCCAGAGTGACCGCATTTTCCAGGTCTCCTTCCTTGAAGCGCACGACCGCCAGGGTGCGCCGATAATCCAGGGGCAAGCCGCCCTGGTCATCCATCTTGGTGAGCAAGCGATCGGCTTCCGCGTAGCGCTGCTGGTTATAGAGGAGGTCGACGGCGCGCCGCAAGGTATAGGGATGGCGATCCCCGTTCGCCAGGGCCTGTTCATAATGCTCCAGGGCGCGCTGCGCGTTCCCTTCCAGTTCATCGACGGCCGCCAGACCGCGGTACACCGGCCCCCACGAAGGCCGCCGGGCAGCTGCTTCCACGAGATAGCGGCGGGCGTCCTCCGCGTTGGCCCGGTCGCCGGCGTTAAGGATACTGCTCGCCTTGGTATAGCGCCATAGCGAACCATCGTCGCCGTCCAGCTCCTTGATCGCGCTGGTGATCTGGTCCAACGCGGCCCTGTCCTTCTCGCGCACGGCCACGTCAAAGAGGGCAAGCAGGATCTGCATGTCCCCGGGCCTCTTGGCCGCCGCCTTTTGCAACAGGCGCTTGGCGTCGGCCAGGTTGCCGGCCCGAAAATAAGCTTCCCCCAGGCCACGCAGCAGTTTGCTCTCTTCGTCCGAGCTGAATTTTTCGGTGTTCTCTTCTAATTTGTGCAACGCGGCAACCGCCTCGGCGCCGGCCTTCGCCTTACGCTGCCAATGATAGGCGCGGGCGAGACGCAATTCGATGCGCTCACCAAGCTTTGTCTCCGCCTCTTTGAGGATGTCGAGGGCGTCTCCTCCCTGTCCGGTAATGTCAACCAGGTTGGCCCGGCCCAGCCAGAATTCCAGTTTGTCCGGCTGCTTGGCGCAGCTCTCTTTGAGAATGGCCAGCGCACGTTTGATGTCGCCTTGTGCCACCTGGCTTTGCACGCGAACCAGCACGACCTCGGCGGTGTTCGGCGACGCTTTTTCTGCCGCCTCCAGAGCCGACTCGACTGCCGCCCAGTCACGTTTGGACTCCGGTAGACGAAGGTTCCTTTGAATGAGCAAGCGCGCCACGCGTGTGCCCATGCTCTTATCGTCGATCATGGCGAGCTGGGATTCTGCCAGCGCATCTTCCCGGCGTCCCAGCAATTCCAGGATGCCCGCATAGCCTTCGCGGGCGGCCGTGAGGTGCGGATCGGCGCGGAGCGCCTGCTGGTAGGCGGCGAAGGCAAGATCGATTTCCCCGCGCTTCTCGTAGCAAACGCCCAGGAGCAAGTTGATTTGCGCCGCCGTTTCCGAGTCGCCCTCGACGTGCGGCAGCAGTTTTTCCAGGATAGCAACGGCATCCGCCCAGTTGCCATGGGCGAACAGCACGCGGGCCCTTAACTCTTGCGTCACCGTCCCCGGCGCATGTCGCGCCTCCAATTCCTCGATTGTCTTCGCTGCCTCATCCAGGTCGCCGTGCTCCATCAGGCACAACGCCAGTCGGTGCAACAAGACGTTGCGCCTGTCGGCGGGTACGGCCTTGAGCCCGCGGCGCACGCAAGCGATGGCGTCATCCAGGCGGCGGGAGAGTATCTCCAGGCGCGACAGCGCCAGGTACATGGAAACATCGGTGGGGAAACGGTCGACGCCTTCCGTCAGGAGCTTGCGCGCCTGCTCGGGCTGGTGCTCGAGCTGGGCCAGCTCGATCAGGGCCAAAAGCGTTTCCGGCTTGTCCCCGGCAAGCTGGTAAGCGCGTTTGATCTCCTGGGCCGTTTCGGCGCGGATTTCGTTGGAGTCCGCAAAGTTTTTACGCGCGCGCAGATAGCGTGCCCGGCTGAGATGTGCCTCGTAATTGCCGTCATTCTTATCGACGAGGTCCTTCATGACCTGGTCGGCCTTCTTGCGCTCCCCTTCGGCGTCAAGGATCTTGGCGAACTGGACGTAGCTGGCAATTTCGTTGGGCGCATCGTTGAGCGCTCGCTGGTAGTATTGTTTCGCCTTGGGGAAATTCCTGGTCTCCGCGTAGCACATGGCGGACAACTGCTCTAACTTACCGTCCTTGGGGGAGGCTTTGTCCAGTAGTATGCGAATATGTTCCTGGGCGTCCGTGAAACGATGCAACACGATGCAGACGTCAACCAGCTTGCGACGGATATCCGGGTGCGCGTCCGGGTCTCGGCGCAAGATGGCCTCGTACAGTTCCAAGGCCTTTTCGTAATCGCGAAATGACTTGACCGTTTTCTTTTCGAGAACATCGGCCCAGGCTTCGCGTGCTTCCGGGTCATCTCTGTAGCGCAGGTAACGGCTGTAATAGGCCGCCGCCTCGGCGTAACGTTTGTTGCCCGCCGCTTGCTCTGCCTGGCGTTTGAAGATGTCGGCATTGCGTCTGACCTGAAAGGCGTGCACGGAAACGACACCGATCGTGAGCAGGGAAAGGCTAACCAGCAGCAGCAGCATGAAGCGGCCGTTCACACTGCGTCCCTGGCCCCGTCGCCGGCCGAGACGAAAGTCCAAATTCCAGCCGTGCCAACGCCGGCGCTTTTTCCTGGACCTGGACATGAAGGTGGACTCTCGCGAAAAATATCACCGGGGGAAGCAACGGGACGGTGATAAAAGGTTTGCGCCAATGTCGGAATTAATTATCCTAGTGGAGCTAACGGGTTTGTGTCAACGTCTTGAATCGGACCTACGATTAGACTTACGCATTCATAAAGGCAAGCTTGCCCCATCGCGGCAGAGCCCGTGAGGTCAAAAAACTCGAGCGGGGAGGGTAAGGGGATAATGGATTGCATTGCGCTGCGACACACACAACCGCCAAGTAACACCGCCACGTGAGCGAGAAGAGGCGGTGTTACTTTTCGTCGGCAAGCTGCAGGGAGACAGCAAGATACGGCACAAAAGCAAGTCACTCCGCCAACGCCGCCACCTCACGATAGGCTTGCGACGTTGCCCGTGCGCATGGCGTGGCCTGTCAAAATGACTTTGCCACTTTGCCACTGAGTTTGCCACGGTTGGCAAACTCAGTTCGTTCCACAAGATCAAATTGCCATGGATATTAGGTCAGAAAAAAAATTGAGTTTGCCAGTTTGCCACGTTTTTTGAGGCGGGGGAGTCGGGACGAAGATGGCCAAACTCTTGGCCATGTTGGGAACTCCCGCTTCGCAAGTTGGACCTGTCTCAGAAGAATTTCTTATTAATTTCGCAATTTATTCCATTTTGCGCGTCCGGTTCGGCGTTTTTTTGTGCTTGTGGATATAGGGGAGCGCGCGCGTTCTTCGAGCATCGCCCGAGAGATCCGCGTGCGGCCCAGGGGTTGTTCCCATATCTCAGGAAGGTCGATCCGCGGGGAGGAAAAATGCAAGCGCAAGAAAGGCAACTGGTTGCGGCGTGTCTGGCGGACGAGCCCGGCGCGTGGGAATGTTTTTATAGGAATTTCGCGGCGCTCATCGGCAATGCAGCTCGCAAAGCCGCCTCGGCGAGCCGGGACGGCGCCAATCTCGGCGAGGACGTCGGCCAGGGGATTTGCGAGCGGCTCTATGACAGGCGCGGCATCCTCCAGGAGTTTCTGAAACAACGGGTGTCCTTGAAGACGTTCTTGACCCGGCTTGTCTACCAGGATGTGCGGCGCGCTCGGCAAAAGCAAAAACGCCACCCCACGCACGGGCTCGACCGTCCGAGCCAGGTGCCCGAGGCCGCGCGTGAAGATTGGCTCGATCGCAGCCGGCTCGCCGAATTCGAGGCGACCTTGCCCCCCGAGCTTTTGAAGTTCTGCCGGGCCTTGGTGGCAGGCAACGGCGCGTCGCCTGGCCCGGCGTCGGGCAACGAGCGACAACTGAAACACCGCTTGCTTAAGGCCTGGCGCGAATTTGACCAGAATCGTTGATGTTTTGGATTTTTTCAAAATAATCGATTTTTCGCTATAACGAAACGGCCTCCTTTTGTGCATATAAGGTAGAGGGAGTGCAGGCGCTGGACTGTATGCGGCCTGGTCGCCCAGGGGAGTCATGTCGCTCCTGGCCGCCGCCATGCAGGCTGGCGCTCACGTCGTCACTTCCACGCTGCGTTTTCTGTGCAACCTCGGGACGAGAGAAGCGGTCCGTAGTCTTTGGGAAAGGACTCAGGGGAGGAAATTCCCTTGTCCTTCGCCCATGAACTTCCCCTGCGCGCACGCATCGTAACCCGACGCGCCAGCGAGGGCGTTGGGAGGCAGCATTGTAACCCGATGCGCCAGCGAGGGCTTGCTGATTTACACCTGCAAAACACCGGCCTAAGGAGATCGTCATGGCCACGCTGGGTCTGCAGCGCTGGCTTTCGCGGTTGAAGCATCGGAAAAACCCGGTTTCCGTGGAAAAACCGGGTTCTTATGAACGACCCCTCAAGCGCTGGTGCTACCGGCCGGTGCTCGAACAGCTGGAGGACCGCGTTGCGGTCGGCTCGTTGCTGGTGCGGCCGATTGTGCCGGACGGCTACTGGGTGTTCGACAACATCGATAGTCCTGCCTTGAACCACATGGAACCTTCCGTGCAGAGAATCGCGGAACCAGCCCCTGCGCCGGAGACGATGTCTGTGGCGCCGCCCTCGTCGAGCGGGGGAGCGAGTACACCGCGCGCCAATCTTCCGGCCAGTCCAGGCCAGGCAAATGAGACCGCGCCGTTCCCGGTGGACGCCGCGGCGGACCTGGGCCGCACTCCGCTGGATATTAACGCCTTCGTCGCCTTGGATAACATCTTTCCGGCTGCGCCGGCATCGGCGGGCGGCGGTGGCGCCGCTTTGCCGGACGGCTCGACCGCCGGAGCAGTCGGCGGCGGCGCCGGCGCGGGCGGTTCGAGCGGCGGCGCGGCGGGCGCATCAGGCGCCGGCACGTCCGGCGGCATGAGCCCGGCATTGAACGATTCCTCGCCGGGGGCGCCACTGTCCTCCTTCTCGCCCGGCGGAGCCGGGTCCAGTGCCGTAACGCAAAACACCAAACCTTCGCCTGCTCCTGCCACGATCAGTAAGGCCTCACCTGTTGTATCGAGCGTACAGCCCGCTCCCGCGCCCCGCTCGTCCGCTCCGGTGACCCCGCCGGGCGTGGGAGTCGTGCCGGTATCGGCAAACCCGGCGCCTACCGACATCGTGCTGCCGCCGTCTCCACCCGTGCTGCACGTCGCACAGGCCTTCGGGCCAGCCAGCCAGGGTCGGCTGTTCGTGCAAGGATCGCTGACCAACGTTGCTGCCATGGGCACGCAGGTCCAGCTCGATTTCTACGCCGCTGTAGGGCAGGATTTCCATCCTGCCGTCCCCGCCCCGCCAACCGGCAAACAGAGTTGGGGAACCTACCTGGGTTCCAAGACCATCGCGCAAACCAGGCCCGGTGCCATCGACTTCACCGTGAATTTGAAGGCAGACGTCGCTCCGGGAACGTGGGTAGGCGCAACGGTGCATGGCCGCTCGGATGCGCCAGTTTGGTCGAACGGGATCGTGCTGACGGCTGGCGCAGACCCGCTCGACAAGGGCGTCCCGGCCGCCCTGGAAGCGCTGGCGCCGCATGGCGGCGACGGCAACCAGGACGGCATCCCCGACAACCAGCAAGCCGATGTCGTTTCGGTCCCGACGACCAACGGCGAATTCATCACGCTGGAATCGCCCGGACATCGGATCGTGGACGTGCAGGTCTTCGACCCGCCCGCGACCGGCGTCGCCATGCCGCTCGGCCTGGTCGGCTTCAAGCTTCTGGACGTCACGGCTGGCGGCAGCGCCACGGTGCGCATGATCGTGCCCGATGACATTTACCTGAACAGCTATTACAAGCAAGACCCGGTGACAGGGCGTTTGACGCCGTTCAATTACGACGGTACGGCGGGCGCGGAGATTGACGGCCACGTCATTACGCTACATCTGGTGGATGGTGGGCGAGGTGATTCGGATGGCAAGGCAGATGGTGTCATCACCGACCCGGGCGGCGGCGGGGCGGGCACGATTACCATGCCAACCACGGGTTGGACCTACTTCCAAACGGGCGGCTCGGGCGGCGGCGTCGGCAGCGTTACGCCCGACTCCAGCGGCTTCCTCTTCACGGAAGGAAATTCGTTCCAGGTCGGCATGAAGCAAGCCTTTACCGTTCCATCGTCTCCAAACATCCTCACCTTCTACTATTCGGGTTTGTCCTTCGATCCCGCCGGGGCGGGGCAGATCAATGATGCCTTCGAGGCGGCGTTCGTGGACAGCACCGGCAAGAGCCTGGTGCCGACCATCGCCCCGGGACGCGACGCCTTCTTTAACATCACGCGCGGGCTGGCGCCGGCGCTGGCCAGCGGCGTTACCGTGCAAAGCGGCACGGTCGATCTCGACATTTCCAAGCTCTTCGCCGTCACGACCATCGGCACACTGATCTTCCGGCTGGTCAACAACGACCATGACTCACTGAGCACCGTACACATTGCCGCGTTCGCCCCGCCCGCAGTTACCGCGGCCCTGTTGAACGACACTGCCCCGACCGGCCCGGGAAGCGATCCGTATCGCAGCGACCTGCTAACCAACGACCCGACGATCACGGGCACGGTCAGCGCCGACACCACGACGCTGCTCGCCCAGGTCGATCCCACAGGAACCTGGACCGATATTACCGCGACGATCAATAACGGTCAGTACACCTGGTACCCGGGAACTCTGGCCTATGGCTCACACACAATCACGGTGCAAGCCACGAGGCCAAGCGGGACAAGCAGCGCCTCGGTGACCTTCACGGTGAACCAGCCACCGACCGCCAACGCCGGGGGAAATCAGACGATCAGCGAAGGAAGCGCCACGACGTTTGACGGCTCGCTGTCCACGGACGCCGAAGCGCCGATCTTCAGCTATCTCTGGACTTTTCCGGACGGCAGCACAGCCAGCGGCCCTTATGCCTCCTTCAAGTTCGTCCAGGACGGCAGCTATCCGGTCATTCTCGCCGTGACGGATACGGCCGGTAGCGTCGTGACCAACACGGCGACGGTCACCGTCACCAACCTGCCTGCCGTGCTAACGACGCCGGCCGACCAGGTCGTCAACGAGGCCGGGACAGCCAACTTGCAAACCAGCTTCACCGATCCGGGCACGCTAGACACGCACACGGCCAGCATTAATTGGGGCGATGGCGCCACCAGCGTCGGAACGGTCATCGAGGCGAATGGGACCGGCACGATTTCCGGCAGCCACCCCTATCAGGAGGAAGGCTCTTACACGGCCAGCGTCACGGTTACCGATAACGGCGGGGCTTCAACCACGGCCAACTTCACGGTCACCGTGAACGATGCGCCGCCCCTGCTTACCATCAGCGGTTCGGCGTCCGTGAACGAGGGCACGAGCTACGTTTTGAATTTGGCCGCCGCGTCCGGACCCGACCCTGTAAGCGGCTGGACCATCAACTGGGGCGATGGCACGAACAGCACGGCGGCCGGGACGGCCAGCAGCGTGTCTCACACTTATAGTGATGGGCCTACTCAGTACACCATCACAGCCACGGCCACGACCGACGACGGAGTATTGAGCGCCAACGCGCTGCTGGTAGGCGTGAACAACATTGCGCCTACCGTGTCGATCAGCGGCAACGCTTCGGTCAACGAGGGTTCCGCCTATACGTTGAATCTGTCCGGCAGCGTCGACACCGTGGACGCCGACCCAATTACCGGCTGGAACATCACCTGGGGAGACGGCACGACCCAGACCCTCAGCGGCAACCCGTCCTCGGCCACGCACGTCTATCTCGACGGTCCGCACACTTATACCGTCAGCGTTTCGGCCGTCGATCGGGACGGCAGTTACAACACCAATAATTTGACGCTGTCCGTCAACAACGTGGCCCCCGCGGTCACGGCCAACAACCTGACGGGCCAGACGGCGCAGACGTTGACTTTCTCAGGCGGTTTCACTGATCCGGGAATTCTGGACACGCACACGGCGACGGTTAACTGGGGCGACGGCTCGGCGAACAGCACGGGCACGGTCACCGAGTCCGCCGGCAACGGCACCGTGAGCACCAGCCATTCGTATAGCGCAGCCGGCACGTACACCGTGACCCTGACCGTCATGGACAAGGACGGGGGCGCGACCAGCGCCACCTCCACGGCAACCATTACCGCCATCCCGCCCACGCTGACCATCAGCGGACCGAGCAGCATCACCGAAGGCGCGACCTATACGCTGAACCTGTCGGCGAGCGGCGGCACGCCCACCAGCTGGACCATCGCCTGGGGCGACGGCAATCCCCAGACCGTGTCCGGCAATCCATCCTCGGTCACGCATGTCTACGCCGACGGGCCGAGCAAGGTCACAATCACCGCCACTGCGGCGAGCTCAGGCGGCACGTCCAGCTCCAACGCTCTGGCGGTCACGGTCAACGCCATCGCGCCGGCAATATCGATCAGCGGGGCCAGCTCCGTCAACGAGGGATCCCTCTATACCCTGACGCTGACCGGTACGCCGGACTCCGTGGACAGCGACTCGATCACCGGCTGGAAGGTGACGTGGGGCGACGGCGTGGTCCAGAATGTCAGCGGCAATCCCTCCTCGGTGACGCACACTTACCTGGACGGTCCGCATACGTATAGCATCAGCGCCTCGGCCGTGGACAAGGACGGCTCCTACAACACCAACAATGTCTCGGTCACGGTCAACAATGTGACGCCCACGGTCACGGCCAACAACCTAAGCGGCAACGAGGGGCAGAGCCTAAACTTCTTCGGCACGTTCTCGGACCCCGGCATCCTGGACACACACACGGCCACGATCTCCTGGGGCGATAATTCCACCAGCAGCGGCACGGTGACGGAAGCGAACGGCAGCGGCACCGTCACGGGCACGCATGTCTACGCCGATAATGGCACGTACACCATCACGTTGAGCGTCACGGACAAGGACAGCGGCACGGGCAGCCGGACTGCCACGGCGACCATCAGCAACGTCGCCCCCACAGCGACGGCCTGCGCCGATCCGACGGAAGTCAAGAACGCGGCCTTTACGGTTCAAGTCGGCAGCTTCACGGACCCCGGTTTCACAAACGCGACGGCGGGTACGCAGGAAACCTTCACGGCCACGATCAACTGGGGCGACGGCTCGGCAACGGCCAACGGCAGCGTAACCGTCACGCAAGGCTCGGCCGGCGTCTTGACCAGCGGCACGGTAACGGGAACCTACACCTACACCTCTGCCGGCGACTACACCGTCACCGTCACAGTCACGGACGACGACGGCGGCACGGGTACAGCGCATCTGGTCATTCACGCCCTGGCCCATGGGGCGGCGAAGTTCTACGTCGTTGACCAACCCGCGCATGAGATCTTTCGTTACGATGCCGTCGGCAACTCGGCCGGCGCAACGGCCCTGTCCACCAACAATCAGCGCGTGCGGGGCGTCGTCAGCAACGGCAACATGGACACGCTGTGGATCGTGGACGCCAACAAGAACGCCGAGGTCTACGTCTACAACCCTGATGGTTCGATGCGCAGCAGATGGTACAACACCGTCAGCACGCAGCCGCAGGACATCGCCACCGACGGCTCCGACGTCTGGATCGTGGACAAGGGCAGCCGCACGGTGTACCGCTTCGCTGGCGGCGCGGGCTACGTGACGGGCCAGCGCAGGTACACTTCCAGCTTCGCTCTCGATCCGGCCAACCAGTCTCCTTCGGGCATGGTCACCGACGGCAGCACCATCTGGATCACGGACGACAACGCCGGCACCAACAACGTGTTCGTCTATGACCTGAGCGGCGTTAAGCTCGGATCCTGGACCCTGGACGCGACCGACAGCACGCCCAGCGGCATCACGCTGAATCCGAATTTCCGTTCCGGCGGCGAGTCGGCCACCGACCTGTGGGTCGTGGACCGCGCCACCGCCAGAGTCTATCGTTATGCCGGCGGCAGCGCCTGGCGCTCCGGCAGTCGCAGTGCCACTTCGAGCTTCGCACTCGATCCGAACGACCAGCACCCCGAGGGAATTGCCGACCCCACCGTCACTCTCCAGGCGCCGCCCGCCAACAGCAGCTTCCCGCAAGGCGGCCCGGTCCTGGTGAGCGGCACGGCCCAGGCGAACACCGGGGCCACGCTGACCGACGTGACGCTCAACAACACCGGCGTGACCGTGGATGCCGGCGGGGACTTCTTCCAGCAGCTCCAGACCGGCGCCGGCCAGAACAACGTCACGGTCACGGCGAGCGACAGCTCCAACTCGACCGCGTCGTCGTCCGTGAGCTTCACCGGGACGGCCCCGGTGACGGCAACCCCCAGCAATCCAGGGGCCATCGACTTTTCCATGCTCTCCGACGTCACCGGCAGCTTCAGCCCGGTGTACGGCCGAACCTCGTTCAACAACGGCAGCAGTGTTCTGTACGCCGACCTGAGCGCTCAGAACATCGGCACCTACAACGTACGGACGTCCTTCGTCGTGGGCGTGCGACACATCAGCGCGCCCTCGGTGCGCGTGCGCGGCAACACCGGCGTCATGGCCGACGGCACGCCCTTCTACGACTACAGCAGCCTGGTCGTCGATAACGGCAGCGGCCTGGTTATCGGCCCGGGCCAGACAACGCAGGCCGGCACGCTATCGTTCTTCGACCCGGAAGGCCTGACCTTCACCTACGACCTGGTGTTCCTGGGACGCTTGAACCACGCGCCGCGGTTCACGTCGACGCCGGTCGTGAAGGTCGTGGCCGGGCAGACTTACAACTACGTCACGACGGCCGCCGATGCCGACGGCGACTTCCTCCGCTTCGACAAGATCGCCGGGCCGGCGGGCCTGGACTTCAGCGATCACCATGCAGGCACGCTCACCTGGCTGCCGACGAGCTCGGATGTCGGCACGCAAGTTATCCGCCTGCGCGTCAGCGACAACCAGGGCGGCACGGCTGACCAGACCTTTATCCTTTCGGTGCTCAGCAGCGGCACCAATTATCCGCCTAATTTCATTTCCGAGCCGGTCGTCGATGCCAACGTCAACACGCCTTACACCTACCAGGCGGCCTCTGCCGACCTGGATGCAGACGCCCAGACCTTCTCCGTCGTGAGCGGCCCGGCGGGATTGACGATCAACCGCAACACCGGGCTGGTGCAATGGACGCCGACCGTGAGCCAGCTCGGCACGCAGAGCGTCACGCTCCAGGTCACGGACGCCGGCGGCCTGAGCGCCACGCAGGTCTACGGCATCCTCGTGCAGCAGCCCGCCGGCAATCAGCCGCCGGTCTTCGTCACCACGGCGCCGACTTCGGTCGCGGCCGGCTCCTTCTATGTTTACCCGTCCAAGGCCATCGATCCCGATAACGACCCGGTCAGCTACACGCTCACGTCGGGTCCGGGCTCCATGGTCATCGATCCGGTCACCGGCAACATCGTCTGGCAGACGCTTAGCGTCAACGCAGGCAATTCCTATCCGGTGACTATCCTGGCATCCGATGGCCGCGGCGGCACAACCACGCAGAGCTTTACGGTCACCGTGACCTCGTCGTCGGGCGCGGCCCCCGGAGCGCTCTTCGGGGCCAAGTACAGCGATCTGAACGGCAACGGCCAGCGCGATCCCATCACCCCGGTCAACCCGACCGGACTGGGCCCGATTGGGCTCAAGCAGGTTCCCCTGGCCACGGTTGCGACCCAGGCCGTCGCTTACGACCAGCCGCTCAGCTCGATGCTGGTGGTAGGCAAGATCTACGGCATCAGTAGTATCTATCGCGTGCAGGCCGACGGCACGGAGTTGCTCTATGCCAACCTTGGCACGCAGGTCCTCGACGGCACCACTCTGGCGGTCGTGCGCTCGGACAACACGGCCGGCTTCACGCCCGGCGACATCTTCGTGCCCACGGACAGCCTCTACATCAACGGCCAATTCGAGCCCACGATCATGAAGGTCAGCAACGGCGGAGCGACGGTGCAGTCGGGTTGGGTAACGCTGCCGACGGCGGGCGATGCCGTAGCAACCTACCTGGATCCCACCGGCGTCTTTGGCGACAAGTTGCTGGTGCTGGTGGCTGGCACAAGTGGCAATGTCGAAGTGTGGACAGTAGACGGGGCCGGCAATACCGCCCGGCTGGCTTACATCTCCAATGCGCCTATCCTGGCCGAGCCGGGCGAGTGCGGCATGCTCAGCGTGCCCAACAATGTCGCGACCTATGGAGCTGCGCTCGCAGGTGAGCTGCTGATCGTCAGCGACAGCCAGCCCGTCGTTGCCGTGAATGTCAACGGCAACGTGACCTTCCCCAAGGGCACCAACTCTTACGGCCTGCCCGTCGGCACGGGCCTGGATCGCGCCGAGGGTCTGGCGATTGTGCCTGCAGCGGCCAACTTCTTCGCCATCGCCGACAGCACCGCAAGCATTTCCGTGGCCGCCGCGGCACAATTCGCGCCTATCCAGGGGCAGATCGTCGTTGTCCAGGAAACAGGCGCCATCCAACGAGTCTGGTTCGACGGCAGCTCTCTGCAGACCCAGCAATTAGCCTTTACCCCCGATTCGATCACCAACCGGCTGTGGTATGAGGATGCCTTCGCTCCGGTGCCGCTCGGGCCGGTGCCGGCGCCGCCCCTGGAGCCGGGGCTGCCGAACTGGACCCTCTACCTGGACAACAATCACGACGGTCAACTCGATAACGGCGAGCCTTCCACCACCACCGACGCCAACGGCAACTATGCCTTCTATAACCTGGCTCCGGGCAGCTACACGGTGGCCGAAGTGCAGCAACCGGGCTGGACGCAAAAGGCGCCGGCGCCCGTACCACCGGGGACTTACAGCGTCAGCCTGGCGAGCGGCCAGGCGCTCCGGGGATTGGACTTCGGCAACCAGCAGAATCCGACACCGCCGCCACAACCGCTTATTCCGCCGTCGGGCATCCCCGATCTGCCGCCGGTCTTCAATACCATCGCGCCCAACCCAGGTTCCGCCACCGTCGGCATACCCTTCCTCTACAGCGCCGCCGCCACCGATCCGGAAAGCGACTACCCGCTGACTTTCGATTTGCCGGTGCATCCCGCCGGCATGGTCGTCGATCCGGTCGGCGGCGGCGTCGCCTGGCTGCCCACGGCCTACCAGGCCGGCACCTCGGCCAGCGTGCTCCTGCGCGTCACCGATACCAAGGGGAGCGTCGCCTTGCAGTCGTTCACGGTCAACGTTGTGGCCGGCGATACGCCGCCGGTGATCACCTCGACGCCGACGACGACGGCGTCGCCCCTGGTCGGTTATCAGTACCAGGTCCTGGCCCAGGACGCCGAGCGCGACCAGCTCACTTATAGCATCGCTAGCGTGACGCCGACCCCCTACAGCCCGAACGCCAATCCGCTGATCATCAACGCCACGACCGGCCTCCTGACCTGGACGCCGACCTGGAATGACATGACCAACTTCACCATCACGCTGCAGGTCAGCGACGGCCGCGGCGGCACCGCCAGGCAGACCTTTGGCCTGACTGTCACGGACACCAACAAGAGCAAGACGCCGACGATCACCTCGAGCCCACGCACGCAGATCGCCATCAACCAGAATTACCTGTACGCCGTGCAGGCCGGCGATACGGACGGCGACCTGTTGACGTACAGCTTACCGGTGGCGCCCGCGGGCATGAGCATCAGCAGCGCGGGCCTGGTGTCCTGGCGGCCGACCGGCGCCCAGCTGGGCAACAACTCCGTGCAGGTGCGCGTCGCCGATCCCGGCGGGCTGGCGGCCACGCAGTCCTTCACGATCAACGTGACCGAGCAAGCGGTCAACCATCCGCCGGTTATCACCTCGACGCCGGTCCTGAGTGCCACGGTCGGCCAGGTGTACTACGCCTATAACGTGCAAGGCAGCGATCCGGACAACGACCCGCTGTCCTGGAGCTTGCCCACGGCGCCGGCCGGCATGTCGATCAATGGCCTGACCGGCACCATCCGCTGGACGCCCCTGGCGACGCAGGTCGGCAACCAGGCGGTGACGGTGCGGCTGGTGGACAACTTCGGCGGCGTGGCCACGCAGAGCTTCACGGTTACAGTGCGCGGCGTCAACCTGCCGCCGGTGATCACCTCGACGCCGGTGCTTACCACGCCGGCGGGCACGTACACCTACGCCGTGCAGGCCGGCGATGCCGACGGCGACGGCTTGACCTATGCCGTGAGCGGCCTGACGCCGGGGACCACGGTCAGCGCCGCCGGCCTGATTACCGCCACCAAGCTGCAGTTGGGCACCTACACGGTGACGGTCACGGTCAGCGACCGCTCGGCGGGCGACCCGCTGCTGCTGACGGCCACGCAGACGTATACGCTCACGGTGGCGAGCGTCAATCATCCGCCGGTGATCACGTCGCAGCCGCCCGTGACGGCCGTGGTCGGCAGCGGCTACACCTATGCGGTCCAGGCCAAGGATCCGGACCCCAACACCACACTGACTTACTCCCTGGCCACCGATGTGCCCACGAGCTTCACCAGCCAGCCGGGCATCAATTCGTCCACCGGCGTGCTGACCTGGACATCGCCGCAGCTCAACAACCCGCCGGGCAGCCCGGCCAACATGCCGACCAATTATCATTTCACGGTGACGGTGTCGGATGGCTCGCTGCAGGCGAAGCAGCTTTACGTGCTGACCGTGCGCACCAACAGCCCGCCCACGATCAGCCCCATCACCGGGAGCACGGCCACGGTGGGCGCCTCCTACCGCTACGACGTGCAGGCCAGCGATCCGGACGGCGATCCGCTGACCTATGCGCTCAGCAATGCTCCCGGAACGGCACCCAACGTCATGCAGATCGACCAAAATGGCCGCCTCACCTGGTCGCCCACGGCCACCGGCACGTACAACAACATCACCGTCACGGTCACCGATCCGTACGGCGCCTCGGCGACGCGGAGCTTCAACCTGACGGTGACGGCCGACACGACGCCGCCGACGATTGAGTTGCAAATTAGCCCGACTTCCAGCGGCACGGCGCCGCTGCCGGTGGGCACCAAGGTCACGTTCCTGGTGTTCGCCAGTGACAACGTCGGCGTCACGTCGCTGAAGTTAACCGTGGGCACGACCAACGTGCCCTTAGACGACAAGGGCCAGGGGCAGATGACCATGACCACGGCCGGCAACTTCACGGCCACCGCCATTGCCGGCGACGCGGCCGGCAACACCACGACGGCCCCGCTGCAGACCGTGTACGTCAGCAATCCCACCGGCACGCCGCCGACCATCACTCCGGGTACCGGCTACCCGGCCGCGGATGCCGTGATCACCGCCCCGACCACGTTCAGCGCCACGGTCAGCGACGACCATGTCGGCGTCAGCTATGTGCTGCAGGCGATTCCCTTCGACGGCACCCCGAACGTGCCCATCAGCTCCGGCTCGACGACTACGGCCAGTTCGCTTCTCTTCACGACGACCTTCGACCCGACGATGCTGGCCAACGGTGATTACACGCTGGATCTGCGCGCCACCGACACGGATGATAACCTGACCACGGTGCTGGATCGGCACATCAGCATCCAGGCGAACCTGAAGCTCGGCCGCGAGACGCTGTCGGTCACTGACTTGACGATCCCGGTGGCGGGCATCCCGATTACGGTTATCCGTACCTACGATTCGCTCAACGCCGCCAAGAGCATGGACTTCGGCTACGGCTGGCAGCTGAGTTTTGGCGACGCCCAGCTCAAGGTGGATCTGGTCCCCGGCAGCGGTCAAACCTGGGGCGACTTCCCTGCGTTCACGGACGGCACCCATGTCTATGTAACCATGCCGGGCGGCCAGCGCGAGGGCTTTACGTTCACGCCCTGGCCGGAGGGTCAATTATTCGGCGCCCTCACTTATTGGCATCCAGCCTTCACGCCCGACGCGGGCGTCATCGACCAGTTAACGGTTCCCGACGTGCTGCTAAGTCAAGACGGGAACCAGTACTTCACCATCGAGACCACCGGCCTGAACACGTACAACCCAGCCGATCCGATCTACGGCGACCAGTACACCTTGAAGAATCTTGACGGAACCGGTTACGAGGTCACCGCCGACACGGGTAAGTTGTTCGGCATGACGGCGCGTAACGGCAACTCGTTGACATTCACAAACACGGCCGTCACCAGCAACACCGGCAAGACCGTGAGCTTCACACGCGATCCCGCGGGCCACATTGTCGCCATCGCCGATCCGCGCGGCAACTCCGTGAAGTACGGCTACGACGCTAGCGGGAACCTCGTCTCGGTTACTGACCGGGCCAACGATCCGCCGACTGCTTACACATACGACCCGAACCATCCGCACTACTTATCGACCGTCGTTGACCCGCTGGGTGTGCAGCAATTGCAAGTGCAATACGATTCGAGTAACGGGCGGATGACTCAGATGATCGATGCGAAGGGAAACCCGCTGAATTTCGGCTACAATCCATCGAACTTGAGCGAGACGGTCACCGACCCGAATCTGCCGGTTGGGTCTCAGACCGCAACCGTAACCCTTGATGCACGGGGCAATCCACTAAACACGACCGGTCCGACAGGCGCCCAGTCCTCAGCCACATTCAACAACACGCAGTCGGCGGCCAAGGATTTGCCCGACACGGTGACGCAGGTCAAGCGCAATCCGGACAATACGACCACGACGCTAACCACGCATGTCACCTATGATAGCAACGGAGAAATGACCAGTGTAACGGATCCGAGCGGAGCGGTCACGCGCACCACCTATGGTCCGTTTGGCGCTGAGCTAACGGTAAGCGATCCACTTGGCAACACGGTCACGAGCAGCTTCGATCCGAATGGCAACCTGCTGAGCACCGTGTCGGCCACCGGAGTGACGACTCTCTACAGCTATGATGCGCAAAATAACTTGGTTTCGGTGACCCAGACCGGTAGCCACTCGGGCATAGGAGGATCGCAGTCCCCGCCAGCCCCTGTGACCCGTTTCAGCTATGACGCCAGCGGCTACTTGGCAAGCTCCACATCGCCGACGGGAATCATAACCAACTTCAGCTACGATCCTAACGGTAACGGAAAGGGCTCCAGCTTCACATGGATTAATCCCGTCACTCCCGGCGACTCGCGGCCTGTTGCTACTTCAAACAGCTTTGACCCTAACGACCGGCAAACGACGGCGACAAACCAATACTCACAAACCTCCCAGACACACCATGACGCTAAGGGACGCGTGACACAGACTATTGATGTCCTCGGCAATCCGACAGGCTATTTATTCGATGCCAGCGATCACGTCATCCAGACCACGTTGCCCAACGGTACGGTCACTGAGTCCGTCTATGACGGCGAGGGACGCGTTTCCTATAGCGATGATGCTCACGTGGCGGGCCAAGCAACGGTGCGCGGTACGCATACTATTTATGACAGCCTCGACCGCGTTACGGAGACCGACCGCCTGGACAACATCGTGATCACGATCACCACGAGCAACGGTGTCTCCAATAGTCAGGTAACCTCGGCAGGCAACGTGATCGCGACCACGAAGGCTGTTTACAATGACCTGGGCCAGGTGATCCAGAACACAGATGCCGCCAACCAAAGCACGCAATACCAGTACGATGCCGCGGGAAGGCAGACAGCTGTCACTGACGCGCTCAATGAGACCACCCTGACCAATTATGATGCAGCCGGCAGGCATACAAGTACGACTGACGCACTGGCCCACATCACACGCAATGTCCTGGACGGCGACGGTCGCGTTACGCAAACGATCTTCGCAGACGGTAGCTCGACGCACGTAGGCTACGACGCCTTGGGCAGACGAACCTCCGTTACCGACCAGATGGGCAACACTACTCAGTACCAGTATGACAATGCGGACAGACTTGCGGCGGTAATCGCACCGTCCGTCGTGGACCCCCGCTCACAGCAGATTGTACAGCCCATTACGCAATACAGCTACGATAATTACGGCGATTTGACAGGGATCACAGACGCTAATGGCCACCTGACCTCCTTTACCTTCGATCAAAACCACAATGAGCTCACCGACACGCTGCCTCTGGGCCAGGTGGAGAGCGCGACGTACGACTCGTTCGGCCGCATCAGCGCCCAAACAGATTTCGCCGGTCAAAAGACGCAATACCACTATGACACGCTGGGGCGCGTGGACACCAAGACCTTCTATGCTGCTGGCTCAACGAGCCCCGGCGAGACGATGGCTTTCAGCTTCGATTCCCTTGGCCGGGAATATCAGATTACAGACACGGTGGGCTCGACCGTGCGCGTCACGCAGTACGGGTTTGACGCAGAAAACCGCATCAACTCGATCACGACGCCGGAGGGCACGACCAATTATGTTTTCGATTCAGCCACGGGCTTCCACACACGGACGTACACGGCCAACTCGGACATCACATACTCTCCCGATGCGTTGCAGCGTCTGAAAACC
>DASZFN010000700.1:0-17484 GCA_035939715.1 Gemmataceae bacterium
ACGAGAACAGGGAAACTGGCCGGGGGGACATATTCCTCGGTGCCACCGAGGATCGGCCCAGCGGTCGCCGCCTGGAACGCCTGTCGGCGTTGCGCCTGCCACGAGCGAATCAGGGCTCCGTATTGGTTGGGGTCCTGGTACTCTTCGTCGATCATGGCGATGGCCCTCTTTGCGAGTCGAGGATTGGAAAGCAACCAAAGGGAAGTGTATTCGGCTGGTCGCCCACCTGCCAGCGAAAAGCTGCTTTTGTCAGCGCTGAATCGCGCCGGTTTTCCTTTGCACCCTGGCGCCCGTTGCGGTAGGCTCGTTCTTGCCCTTGTCCTGAGTGGCAGGCCAAGGCATTTAAGATTGGCGGATCATCCTGGTACTTGCCAGGCGGGAGATGGCCGTGCCGATGGTCGTTGAATATCTGGTGATAATGCCGAAGCGCGGCAGCTTTTGCGACTCCCAGGAAGCTTTCAACAAACTGCTCCAAGCGGATTCGGCCATCGTCATCAAGAAGAAGGAAATCCATTACCAGAACGGCTTCGTTTGCGACTACCACACGACCACGGGCGAAGTCTCGGGCAAAGAGCAACGATACTTTCAACTCCGCTTCACCTGGGCAGGAGGCGAAGATTCGCCCAAGGAGAAGGTCGAGGAGTTTTCCGCCTTCCTGCGAGCCGTTCGGGGGCTGGTCAACAGAACGGACGGTCAGATAGAAACGCTTTGGGACGACATCTCGGTCCAGTATTCACGCAAGGCGTACCCGCTCATAAGCGAGATCGAGAACTTGATGCGGAAGTTGATTGCCAACTTCATGCTCATCAGCGTGGGAAAGGAGTGGGTGTCAGAGACCTCCCCGCCTGAGGTAGAGCAAGCGATCCAAAGCAGCAAGCGAAAGGATAAGGATTATGTAAACGTTCTACATACCGTGGATTTCATGCACCTAGCCACTTTTTTGCTCAAGAGGTACTCGAAACGACCGGTCGAGGAGCTATACACGAAACTCAAGGAGTCATCAAAGTTCGAGGAGTTGGCCGACCTGAAGACCTATGTGCCACAATCGAATTGGCAGCGTTACTTTTCCGGACTTGTCAGCTGTGAAGACGGTCACCTCCAGAAGCTATGGACGGACCTTTACGATCTTCGGTGCAAGGTCGCTCACAGGCCCCCAAAAACAGAAAACCCAATGCGCCGCCTGGACAACCGGCGACCGCAAAGATACGGTGTACGAGACCGGTATCGGCAACCTGACCGAGCCCGAGACGACCATGCTCGTGCACTTCGCCAAGGATCGCACGCAGCAGTGGACCTGGTGCGGCTTGAAAAACCTCAGGACCTGGAATGAGATTTACCATGAAGCAACTGAACCGGCTGCCGCTCGTCGTGGTGGTGCTTTGCTGTGTCTTCGGCCTTACGGCGTGGATAGGCCATTTTGGCGCAAACCGAGCCGCTTTCGCGCATCCCAGGGCCAGCGGCGCCGACGTCCAAGATAAGCAGACTCCGTCAGCGGCACAGGCCTGGCAGCGGTTGAAGGCCGGAAACAACCGTTTTGCGGCGGAGATGTTGGAAAAGAATGACCTCGGGGCCGCCAGGCGCCAGGAGCTTGCCAGCGGACAAAAGCCCTTTGCGGTCGTACTCACCTGTGCCGACTCGCGTTTGACGCCGGAGTTCATTTTCAACCAGGGCCTCGGCGATCTCTTCGTGGTACGCGTGGCGGGAAATATTGTCGATCCGTTCGAACTGGGCTCCATCGAATACGCCGTGGAACATTTGCATGTGCCGCTGATTGTGCTCCTGGGCCACGAAAAGTGCGGCGCCGTCGAGGCGGCCCTGGGCGAGGAAAAACCGCCGGGAAATCTTGGCAAACTCATCGCCGAAGTCAACATTGGCAAGGATCTGCCCGCCGGAAAGGACGCTGCTCTGGCCGCGGCCATCAAGAACAACGTGGTCCATCAGACGCGCCTGCTCACCGAGCGGAGCGACATCATCAAGGAGCATGTTGCCAAGAAAGAGGTCCGCATTGTCTCTGGCGTTTACCAGCTCGGTTCGGGCAACGTCGAATGGCTGAACGACTAGTGACTTCAGCTGGCTCTTGGCTACTCAGGATGGTTCAGTCTTGGCTGGATCTGGCACGGGGAGCGCACCAGGCCGGTGGACGATGGTGGACGATGGGTGGACGATGGAGACAGTCTCTTCAGTTCCCTATCGCACCTGGCTTTATGGATAAAATGGGTACTGAATAGGTATGATTCTGCAAACCCACTTTGTAACAGGTCGCATCACTGGTGCCTTGCGGGTAACCGATCCCATCCGCTAGAGCATGGCCAGCCGGCCATCATACGCGCGCGACGCACAGCGTCCGAGTGCTGAGACAGTCGATGTGGAAAAGGGAGACACTCCTATTCTCCAGAGGCGGCTGCTTCCTCTGGCTTCCTTCCCGTACACCCAACATCGGCGATAGCTTCCAGATCATGACGTTGCCTCCCTGGTCGGGACATTCGGGACTATTACGGGGTTGGACCTTGGCAACGGAACTGCGTTCTATCTGGCTTACAACAGCAAGGACGTGACCTTGACCGTGAAATAAGCTATTCCATGCCCGCCGCAGCTTGTTCTACCGCAGCCCCCGCAGCGGCTAGGCCGGCACGAACCATGGACCAGGTCGTGGATGGATACCGTTTGAGGTAGTCATTGATGCACGCCGCCAGGGCGGCAGCCAGACTGCCGGCGTCGCCGGGACGTTCTTGGCCTTTTCGCCAGCGCCGGATGAGCAGCACCGCGTCCTTGGTCCGGGGCTTGAGCTGACAGATCCGGCCGGCCATGGCCTTCAGATCCTGGTCATCCGGGATGCGGCCCAGTTCGGCCAGGATCGTTGGCCGCCACGCTTTTTGCGAAGGGGACAGCCGCTTGCCCTGCTGCATCGCTTCGGGATCGCAGAGCCAGCGGTAGGCCGGGTCGTCGCTCAAAAGGACCAGGGCCCGCTGCCGGCACGCGACATTCTGCAGGTGGCGGTGCGACTGGACGTCGGGAAACAACTGTTGCAGAGCCTGCTCGTATTCCGGCGCCAGCACTCTCGGGCGGCCGCGCATTGGCCGCCGATTTTTGGAAACGGTTTCCAAAATTCCCGGTTGTCCCGTCACCGGCCCCCTCCTTCGACTGGGTCCGACTGCTTTGCAGGTGGTGGGCTTTGCCGACCCCCGGGCACCAAGCGAGCCCAGTCTTCTCACTATCGGGTAAGGGGACAGGACTCCTAAAATCACACATGGCCAAGAGTCCTGTCCCCTTGTCCCAATTTTATACAGTCCACGGGCGCGCCCATCACTTCGTGCTGCATGGGCATACTCATGCCCCCAAAAATGCCAAGATTGCCTCTCGCCGTGACCCTCGGCAAACTGGGCCCCTACCGAATCCGATCGACAATTTGTTGTCGATCCGCTCAGGCAGGAATTTCCCAAAGGGTCTTGACTGCCCCGCAGGGGCCACTTTTTCCGGGCGCGGTCCCGGAGAAAGCGTGGTTTCCTGGACCCTAAAAGTTCAGTTTCTGTTCGCGTTTTTCTTCGGAGCCCGCGAGGATCAACCGGTGCTGCTTCGTTCAAGAGCAACCTGCCGGCTCAGCCGGATTATTTCGGAAATTCTCCAAGACCGCCATAGACCGCCAAGGGACTTGGCGGACGGATTAATGAGAAATTCCTCATCCCTGGGCGGGGATTTCAAGGGGCGGCAGCCCCTTGCATGGCAAACATGACCCCATCGCTTTCTTAACCTCAAAAGTTGTTTGCCACGGGTGGCCAGCAACTTGGCAAACTAGACAGTTGGTTTTCCGGAGAACCTCCACGGCGACGACGCCGGCGGCTCCGCATCGGTTTCGCCAGCGTCCTCTTCATCGCAACGGCAGGTCTTTGTTGGTGGTGGTTTGCATTGAGACCGAACCTTGCGGCGACTCGGCAGTTCCTTGGAACATGGCGGCGGGAATCCCCGGCGTCCCAGCACGGAGCAGAATTCATCCATGAGATGGAACTTCGCTCCGACGGTTTCGATAGCTATCGTGTCTGGAATTCCAAAACGGGGCCACCGTGCTTGATCTACCCGCTGAACTACGATGGCGCGTAGTAGACGGCCGGCTCCAGCGGGGCCACTAAGGGATCACGGGGCTGAATGACATCGGCATCTGCCCCTGGGGTTTTGTTGCCCACGATGGGAGGGTGACGTGGGTTCATCCGGGGCGATTCATTTATCAAGACGACAAATCGGGGCTGGGGCCTGAGGTGTGGGTCCGCATTGAACCTGCCACGGCCAAATAAAGCCGGCGGAGAAAAGCGGACGCATCTCGTTTTGTGGTGCATCGGTACCGCCGCCTTTTGGAAGGTAGCCATGACAACGTCACAACTCCACAACTTCAACGGCGCCTTCTCCAGACGGTGGCAGAGGCGGTCGGGAAGGACGCTCACGAAGAGAACGTCCGTTTGGGTGTGGGCATCGTTCGCGAGCTGCGTGATATCGTCTTACCGGTGCGCCGCCGCGTTGGCGTAAAACTCGTCGGAGGCGAGGATCTGCTCGCCGAGGATCGCGAATGGTGGGCCCTGTTGGAGGGCCCCCAGCCAGCCATTCAAGCCCTGCGCGTCGGCAAGGCGCTGCAGATAGACCTGGTAAAAGCCCTCTACCAGGCGAGTAAGCGACTCGGTCGAATAGAGAAAGCCGCTGATCACCTGCTCGTGCGTCCTGATCGCGGGGTGGGTTGGGTTGCCGGACGCATCGTCCCCGAGGGCGTTCAGCCAGCCCGCCTCGCCAGCCGCGTCGAAGGTGCGGCCCAGGATCGACTCGTACATGTGATCGACAAAATACTTGTCGCCCTTGCTGAGGAATTCCGCTGAATCGAGGAAGTCGAAAGCCATCTGCTCCTCCGTCAGGCCCCGCTTCATTGCGTTGACCCATGTCTCTACGACGGCGCTGCTTTCGGGGGCGCGGCCCAGGAGAGTGAAATAGAAAGCGGTGACTTCCCTGGCGAAATGTTCGTCAGAGCTCCAAATGCGTTGCACTACCTGAAAGCGGGACAGTGCTCCGCTGCCCAGGCCGCCGGACCAGGACGCCAGGCCTGCCGGATCGGCATTGCGGTTTAGTATTGCCCGATAGAGCGCCTCGACGTAATCCGCGTTGGCATTTCCCTGAGCCGGGAATGACGTCGTTGGCGGCAACGTCAGTGGCACGGCGATGTTCGTGAGGACTTCGGCGAAGTTTATGCCGGTTATGCTCGCACCGCTTGTGACCGTCACCTGGTAGCTACCGCTGGCGGGCGTGTCGAGGAGAACTCCTCCATTCAAAACCTGCCGAATGTTGTAAGTTCCCGGAGCGGTCACCGTGAATTGGAAGTTGCCCTGGTCATTGGTGGTTGCCGTGGGATCGCCGGCAGCCAGAACACCTGTGCCATTAAGATCGATGAAGAGCGTTTGACCGCCGAGTCCCGGTTCACCCGGATCCTGTCGCCCGTTATGGTTGTAATCCTGGAAGACCGTACCGGAGATCGTGCCACCGTTGTTGCTCACGGTGTTGTTCAGGAAGATGGCAGCGGATCCTCCGGTCAGTGTGACGCTGTTGACGTTCTTGTAGGTTAGCGAGGCGCCGCTGTAGTTGCCGTGGGCGTCGATGTCTGCATCGGTCATGGAGCCGCCGCCGCTGCCCTCCACGAGCTGATAGTTGCTGCCCAGGTTGAGGGTATGAGTCGTGGAGCCGGGGTTCACCAGCACGAAGCCGTTCTGGAAATCGCGGCGGTAAACGCCGTTCCACAGGTAGCTGGACACATCGCTCGCTAGCGGCGTGACCGCGGTTCCCAGATTCAGCCCGTATTGCGGGTAATACTGAACTCCCCCGCCATAATCGATGTTGAGGTAGGTCTCGTTCCCCTTGAGCAGCAGATAGGTGCCCAGGAAGAAATTGACCTGTTGTTGGCCGGCGGTAGTACTGGGGTCTGCCGACGGGTACGGCTGCATGATGACGATCTTGCCGTTGTCCGTCAGGTTCAGTCCCCGGTTCATGGACAGCGTCCAGTTGTAGGTGTCGGTGTATTGGCCGAAACCCTCCAGGAAAGCACCGTCGATGAACGGAACGCCGTTGGCGTTGTCGTACCAGTTGGGCTCCCAGGAAGTGGCGCGCGCATCGAGGTTCGGGATGAACTGGTAGTGGGTGCCGTTCGCCGCGTTGTATTGGGCGAAAGCGGTTTCAATGGTCTGGGCCCAGTTGCCCAGCTGGTCCGTCCAGGTGACGCCGCCGGGCCAAGCTGCGGAAGTGGCGGCGTTGGTCCCCTGGTAACGCGTCGGAATGGTGCCGTCGTAGCCGCCTCCGCCAATGCCATATGTAAAGCTGTCGGCGAACCAGCCGTTGGAGCCCGTGGCCGCGATGTTGTTCAAGACCTGGTTCACCGTGTACTGCTGCCAGGCGGGGTCGGCTATATCAGCCTGGTCCCAACCGGTGCTGTTGCCAACCCGGCCGCTGGCCAGGTCGGCCGCCGCTTGCGGCTCGCCGGAATAGCTTTGATGGGCGAACCAGCTCTCTTGCTGGTTGACGTGGCCCCAGTCGCTCGACCACTGGTCGTTAATAATGTAATCGAACGGGCTATTCCCGGTGCCGAGCTGGTAGTGCACGACCGTAAAGTTCGGATTGATGGCCCGGAACTGTTGGGTCTGGTTGAGCAGTTCCTTCTGGGTGCCGTCCATGTGGGTGGCCACGAACTGCAGCATGGCGGTGGACAGACCAGTGGGCAATTGATCCTCGAAGACGTGGATGCCGTCGGTCGTGGACGGGAAGTAGCTCCGAACGATCCGCTGCTCCAACTCCTCGACATGCAGGCGCGCCGGTTGTGGTCGCCTTATTGGCCGGGAGCCTTTCCGCCGAACAAGATGATTTGAAGTGAACGAAGTCATTGCGAATCGAATAGTGGAGTTATCCAATATGTACCTAGGTCGCCAACGGGCTTGTGTCAAGTTTCGAACTCGAAGAGAAACGGACCCGGAGGGCTGCCGACGACACGCCCGGCGTGCATGGAGCAGGGATTATTAGCTCGGCCGTCTACAGCCAACAGGGACCTGCTAAAGACTTGCCTGATGTAGCAACGAACAGGCCTTCAGGGCCTGACAAGCCGGAAAGACCAGCGCTTGTCGGCCAGCCGGACAAAGATGTTTCACGGCCTCGGTTCGACAAAAACGTGCTAGACACGCTGGCCAGATGGCTCCTTCTTCCGTTTCCTATTCCGGGCAGGTCATGCCCGCGTGGAGCGCTTCTTTCCGTCCGCTCTTGCAACGAAACCGCTTCTGAAATAGCCTGTTAGCAACATCTTTCTCTTTACTCGCAGCCCGGCAAGGAAGCGATCCATGCGAGAAGCACTGGAATTTCTCAGACGCAACAAACTGTCGTTCATCGTCACGGCCCTGGCCTGTCTCTTTACGTTGATGCTCTGGCCGCTGACAGAGCGGCTGCCGGTGGCCCTTTTCCTGGCGGTAGTGGCGCTGGCGGCCTGGCAAGAGGGACCCAGAGCCGCCCTGCTGACCACGGCGCTGTGCACCGCCGTGCTCATCATGGTTTGTATGTTGCTGCCGGCAAACAGCTCGGCAGACGTGATCGCGCATCTGGCCGTTCTGGTAGTCGTCGGCCTGCTGGCGGCATACCTGGGCCGGGAATTCGAGCGCGCCCGTCAGGCCAGCGAACACGTCCAGGCAGCACTCGCGGGCTCCAGGGACGCTGTCATTTTTGCCGATGCGCGCGGACGCGTGACCCGGCTCAACTTCTCCGCCCAGGCGCTGGTCGGCTGGCATCCGCTGAATGCGCTCGACCAGCCGCTCGGGCTGGTGCTCCAGGTCAAGTCGGAGCAGACGGGCAAACTCATGGATGAGCTTGCCGGCGGCGCGCTGCAACGACCCGAGACCCTCGACTTGCCCGCCGGGGCGCTCGTCGTCTCCACCCAGGGCAAGGAGACGCCGGTCGAGGGCTATATCGCGTCGCTGGTCGATTCCGGCGGGCGCATCACGGGGCTGATGCTTTGCTTTCGCGATGTGAGCCAGCGCCGCCAGGCGGAACAGACGGCCCGGCTGCGCGAAGAGAAGCTGCGCGAAAAGCTCCTCGACGCCTTGCGCGATGGGGATGAGCGCATGCGCTCCGTGCAGGCCGATTTCGAGCCGCGCCTCAAGGAGCAGCAAGAGAGCAGAACCAAGGCCGAGGCGGCACTCCAGCAAGCGCAGGCGCAATTCGAGCGCCACCTGGCGGAAAAGGATTCAGCTCATGGCGCGGAGTTAGCCGCTCTCCGCCAGGCTCGTCAGGACCTCGAAAAGCAGCTCCAGGACCAGTCGGCGCGGCACCGGGAGACCGAGACGGCCCTACGTAAAGCGAAGGATGAACTGACGGCAACGGCGGAAAATAACCGCCTTCGAGAGGATCTCGAAAAACAACTGAGCGAAACGCTGGCGCTGAAAAAGCAAGCGGAAGAGGAATTGCGCAAGCTGCGCGACGAACTGGCGGCGTTGGCCGCCGCGCGAACGGCGGAGCGCGCGGCAGCCGAGGAACAATTGCGCCAGGTGCGCGGTGAACTGGCCCGGCAGCTCGATGAACACCTGACTGGTCAGAGAGACCAGCAAACTTCCTTGATGGCGGAGCTGGCGGGGAGCAAGGCAGACCAGGAGGGGCTGCGGGCAGGCAATCAGCGCTTGCAAGAGCTTGCGGAGCGGAACCGAGAGCAATTGGCGGCCGGAGAAGCCGCCGCCGTGGAGCACCGGCAGCGCGCGGAATTGCTCGAAACCTTGGTCGACAGCAGCGGCCTGGGTATGTTCGCGTTTGACGGCACTTGCCGTCTCACCTTCTGGAATGCAGGCATGGAGCGCATCACGGGTTTTGACCGGTCTGCGGTGCTTGGCAGGCTGGCGTTTGAGGTCTTTCCTGCGCTGGAAGAATCGGGGGAGAGCCGGCATTTCCTGGATGCGCTGGAGGGGAAGCGCGTCCAGGCGCAGTCTGCTGTCCTGTCGCAGGATGGCAGCCGCGGCGAACTCGAGCAAACTTATGCCCCCATCTCCGGGGAATCACCGGCCGGCGGCGGCATGGTCTTCGTGCGTGAGATCGTTGTGCCCAGGCGCAACGCCGACCGCGTCGAGCAGGCCGCTGGCGAGTTTGCCGGGTCGGTGACGGCTGGTCGAGAGCGCGCGCTGGCTTCGAGTCTCTTCCGGGCGGATTGGGACTGGCTGTCGTTCAATTGACTAGTTGTAGGCGAGCCAATCCGCACTGGTCCATGCGAAGTGGGCGTTGTCCACGGACATGGGATGGCCGTACTCTTTCATGCCCGGCTGGTGTACATTCCAGCCGCTGATGGATTCATGGCCCGTGTCTTTACGGATTTCGCGGCCGCTGCGGACCGCAATTTCCTGGCGTAGCTTGTGCAGGTCGGCCGCGGACAGGTAAAGGTTGACCACGTCGTCCCGCGAGACAAAACTGAGGCGATAGCCCGCCCCGTCATGAAGCAGCAGGCATTCGCGGTCACAACCGTCCCTCAGGGAAATGGCAGTGACACGGCGCTGATCGACTTGCATGGCAACTTCCCTCGCATGCTCGAAAGACTTTCCGGACGCGGCGGGACTTATAGGCAAGAGGCTGAGGACTGTCAAGCACAGCCGAAGGGTGCCGTTTGTCGCCTTCCGCTCCCCGAAAGAACCTGCTTTCGCGGAGCGAAAGCCGACAAACGGAGACGCTAGCCGAAGTTAAGTTGCGAAAAGAAGCCTGCCGGGACTACAATGCACGGCGAAAGTCCCAAGGTCTCCTGCAGGCCGCGATCAAAGGATTATCGGCCTGATCCTCTTACCGGGTGTTTCGTGCCCGAATTCCCTGCTGGCAATCAGGATTCACGGCGGCCCCGAAAGGTCGTCGTGCTGGGTTCGACGGGATCGATCGGCACTAACTGCCTGGATGTCGTGGCTCATCTCGGCGACCGCCTGAGCCTGTCCGGCCTGAGCGCACATTGCAACTGGGAGTTATTGCTGCAGCAGGCGAATCAGTTTCGGCCGCGCTGGCTGACGATTACCGGGCCCGGGCTGCAGGAGGAAATCTCCAGGGACTGCCTGCCTGCCGGCACGCGGCTTCTATTTGGAGACGACGGGATCGCCACGATGGTTTCCGATCCCGAAGTGGACGTGGTCGTGACGGCAATCGTCGGTGCCGCGGGGCTAGCAGGCACCTTGGCCGCCCTGGAAGCCGGCAAGACGGTCGCCGTGGCGAACAAGGAAACGCTGGTCATGGCCGGCCCGCTGGTCATGGAGTTGGCGGCCCGGAAAGGCGTGCGCGTCCTGCCGGTGGATAGCGAGCACAGCGCCATTTTTCAGGCGCTGCAGTCCGGCCGGCGCGACGAGGTCGAACGCGTGGTGCTGACGGGGAGCGGCGGCCCGTTTCGCGGCCGAACGTCCGCGGAACTCACCAATGTTTCCGTGGCGGATGCCTTGCAACATCCGACCTGGCGCATGGGCCCCAAGATTACTGTGGATTCCGCCACGCTGATGAACAAGGCGCTGGAGATTATTGAAGCACGCTGGCTCTTTGACCTGCAGCCGGAACAGATCGAGGTGATTATTCACCCGGAGTCGATGATCCATTCCTTCGTGGAATTCACGGATGGCTCGATCCTGGCCCAGCTATCGCCGCCCGATATGCGCCTGCCGATCCAGTACGCGCTCACCTATCCGGAGCGTCTGCCGGGGCCGGCGCGGCGCTTGAACTGGCGCGAACTTGGGGCCTGGCATTTTGAACAGCCCGATCAGGAGACCTTTCCCGCGATACAATTAGGGTATGAGGTCGCTCGCCGCGGCGGCACCTGCGGCGCCGTGCTGAACGCCGCCAACGAGGCGGCGGTCGGCTGCTTCCTCGCCGGGGAGCTGGAGTTTCTGGACATTCCGCGTGTGTGCCGCGCGGTCCTTGACAACCATAACTATAATTCCCGGCCGGCGCTGGGCGAGTTGCTCGCCGCCGACCGTTGGGCGCGCCAGGAGGTAGGACGTTGGCTGAACCGAATTCATCCGAACTAAACAACCCGATAGCCCCGGCCGATGCGCATGGCGCGCGCGGCGGCGATGCCAATCCGCCCCACGATCAGGATACCGCCCGCAATCCCTGGGGTTTGAACCAGGCCGTGCTGCTGGCGCTCCTGGCCGTGGGAGTGGTGATGCTGTTCCGTAGGTTCGGCGTCGAGGGAATGCTGAGCATCGGCCTGGTCGCCGTCGGGCTCGGCTTTGTGATCTTCATTCACGAGCTGGGCCATTTCGCCGTCGCCAAGTGGTGCGACGTTCACGTCGAGACGTTCAGTATCGGCTTCGGTCCGGCGATTCCCGGCTGCAGTTTTCAGCGTGGCGAAACCACCTACAAGATCGCCTGGTTCCCGCTGGGCGGCTACGTAAAGATGGTGGGCGAGGGCGCGGAGTCGGAAGAGGACGAGGATGACCCGCGCTCGTTCCGCAACAAGTCGGTCTGGCAGCGCATGGCCATCATCTCGGCTGGCGTGATCATGAACGTGCTCCTGGGAATCGTGTGCTTCATCTTTGTCTATCGCACGCACGGCGTGGAACATCAGATCACCCAGATCGGCCAGGTCGAATGCGCCTCGCCCGCGTGGATCAAGGGTCTGCCCGCCGGCGCCATCATCGACCGCATCGGCGACAGCAGCAATCCGTTTTTCGACGATCTGAAGTACGAGGTGAGTCTTTCGTCGTCGGACCAGTCGCTGCTTTGCAAATGGCACATGCCGGGCGAAAAGACGCCGCACGAGGTGCGCATCCGGCCGAGGAAGGAGAAGGACGATCAGTATCCGGTCATCGGCCTGGCCCCGATAACCAGCGTGAAGTTGATGCCGCCGTCGATGCGCAAGGCCATGCGCATGCCGGTGACGCACGACAGCGCCGCCGCCAACGCCCAGCCGGCGTTTGAGTTTGGCGATGCGATTGTCGCGACCACCGATCCGAACAACTCCGGCCAGGTGACGCCGCTGGCAAGTACCGAAGGCTCCGAATACTACGAGTTCTTCCGCCGGTTGAAGTTGCTGACTGGCCGACCGATGGTCTTCGAGGTACGCAGGCAGAGCGAGGACAAAGAGACCACGACCGTGGCGATCCAGGTGCCGCCTTCCTATCACTACGTGCTCCCCGGCCTGCGCATGCGCATGGGCGTGGTCACGGGTCTGCGCGAGAATTCCGCCGCGGCCAGGGAACTCCGGGCCCGCAACCAGAGCATGGGAGACGACGGCGACATCCTGAAATGGCTGGAAGTGACCGACAACGCCAGGCGCACGGCGCGCTACATTACCGCTCCGCCCGATCCGAACGAACCCGTGCCGCCGGAGGTTACCAGGATATACGTCGATCCAACGCGGTTGCCTTTTGAACTGCAAAAATGGGCTGATGAGAAAAAGGGCGACAAGATTGTGCGTGTCAAAGTGCTTCGCGAAGCGGAGCACAAGGCGCGGGCGCCGTTTCCGCCAAAAAATGATGTCATCCAACTGGCCTGGGACGACCAGTGGAAGTTTGACCGCGAGGTGCCTTATAGCTTGCGCGCGCCGTTGGCGATTCCCGGCCTGGGTATCGCCTATCAGGTCGATGCCTATGTGGCGGACGTTGACAAGGGCTCGGCCGCGGATATCGCCGGGCTCAAGGCCAATGACCAGATCAAGGCCGTCCGCTTCCAGGAGGCCAATGCACAAACGGATGAAAGCGTCTCCGGCAAGTGGGCGGAAATTGATCCCAAGCAGCCGGACCAATGGGCCAATATTCACTGGGTCCTGCAGCGCGCCGACTACAAGGAAATGAGCCTGTTGGTTGAATCACAAGGCGAAACGCGCACGGTCTTCCTGGTCGCCCAGCAGGATACGACCTGGCCGATGGCGGACCGCGGCCTGGTCTTCATGCCGGCCACGACGATTGAAAAGGCGGATACCACTGCCGAGGCGGTGCGCCTGGGGATGAGGCGGACGCTGCGCAGCATCGTCATGATCTACCTGAACCTGCGTGCCATGATCACCGGCCGCGTCTCCCTCAAGAGCGTAGGCGGCCCCATCATGATCGCCACGCTGGCTTACGAGGTCGCCGGCCAGAGCGTGTACGACCTGGTCCTGTTCCTGGGCATGATCAGCATCAACCTGGCGGTGATCAATTTCTTGCCGATCCCCGTGCTGGACGGCGGCCACATGCTCTTCCTTATCTGGGAGAAAATCCGCGGCGTGCCCGCCTCGCAGACCGTGCAGGCGGTGGCCACGTATGTCGGCTTGCTGGTCATCCTGGCCTTGATGGTGCTGACGTTCTGGGTGGACATCACGCGCCTGTTTTAAGAGTCGGTCCGAAAAGAGTCAGATCTTCGGACTTGCACAATCATGGGAACTACGGAAGAGAAAACGGAGCCTGATCCAAACAAGGAAGAGCCGGTTGAGGCCGAACAGGAAAGTGGCCGCGCCCCGGTGGCCGCGCTCGTGGTCTGGATGTGTGGTTTTTTCTTGCTGCTGGCATTTCTGCTCTGGGATACTCTGGTAGAAGTCGTGCGCTGGTTCTTGGCCAACTGAGCCGCGCATTAACCAAGCCCGTTTTCTTCGAGGATGCTCCAGAGCTGATCCCAGACCTGTTCCGGCGTCGGCGCCGCCGGATCTCCGCGCGACCAGACCCGGGCAGCGTCTTGCAGGCAGCGCACCGCTTCACTACGAATCATTTCGTTGCGCGCCGGGCGCTTGGCGGACTTGGGCCGTGCTTTGCGGGCTGCCGGAGCGCCGCCCTCCTTGGCTTCGCCGTCCAGAACCTCGTTACATAGCCGGTCGGCATGACCGTTCTGAGCGCGCGGCACGTGGCGGATGGCCACCAGGTCGAATTCTCGGGCCAGCGTCTTGGCCTCGTCGAAAAGATCGCGCAACTGCTCGTTCTTGACGCGGTATTCTCCATTCATCTGCTTGACCAGCAATTCGCTGTCGCTGTTGATGTGCAGGCGTGCGCCGCCCAGCGCATTCGCCCGCTGTAGCGCCTTGACCAGTGCCGTGTATTCCGCGACGTTATTGGTCGCCGAACCTAGACAGCCGGCCTCTTCGATCACGGGGTGGCCGCCGCCCGTGATGACATAGGCATAGGCCGCCGGGCCCGGGTTGCCGCGCGCTGCGCCGTCGATATGGATGGTCAAGACGGCTTCGTTGCTCATGGCGATGATCCTTCTGCCTACGGGCGGCTACGGTTTGCGTGACAAGTGGAGAGCATTGTAGGCAGCCAACAAGCAGCCCGTCAATCGTGCCCGCTGAGCAATGCGTATAACTGCAGTATGGCCAACATCGAGCCACGGTTGCTGATTCTGGAAACGTCGGGACGCGTGGGGCTAGTGGCGCTGGCTCAGGGCGCCAGCCTGCTGGCGGCTCGACGCCTGGACGAGGCGCGCCGGCACGCGCGCGACCTGGCCCCGGCGGTCCGTGACCTGCTGGCCGAGCACAACTGGAAACCAGGCAATGTCGACGCCGTCATCGTTAGCCTTGGGCCGGGCAGCTACACCGGCCTGCGCGTCGGCATCATGTCGGCCAAAACGTTTGCGTACGCGACCGGCGGCGCCCTTATTGGCGTGGAGACTTTCCGCGCCATCGCGCTTCAGGCCGAGCAGACGATTCGCCTGGACGTGATCGCGGACGCGCAGCAGGACAAAATCTATGTGGAGCGCTTTGTCCGGGAGAGAGATGGCGAACCCTGGCGCGTCGAGACAGACCTGCACATAGCCAGACTCGACGATTGGCTCGCCGCGCTGCCGTCCGACGTCCCTGTCAGTGGACCGGGGCTGCACGTTCATGGCAAGAGCATTCCCGGCCACATTTGCCAGATGAGCCCGGAGCAATGGGACCCGCGTACCGACAGCCTCCTGCAGATCGGACTGGCCCGATTTCATTCCGGCGAGCGCGACGATGTTTGGAAGGCGGAGCCGATTTATCTGCGCCCCAGTTCCGCGGAAGAACAAAAGCAGGCGCTTCGCACCGGCAAACTACCCCCCGCTTCAGGGTGATCGAAAGAACCCGCTGTCATAAATCACATCGACGGAACCGTCGGCAAGAAAACGGGCTTGCACGCTATAGCTGCCGTAGTTGTAGATGATGCGGTCGCGCACATGCTCGATGCGCGGCGTGCCGGCCGGAAAAGAGAGCGGCAGGGTAATCGGTCGCTTCGAATAGAGATGCTGGAAGGTCAAGAAATGGGTCGGCCTGGGCTGATTGAAGTACGGCTCGCGCATCGCTCCAAGCCAGCGCACGCGCTCTCCTGCACTGCCGCTGGGCGTCGGACGGAGAGAGGCGTTACCGACGGCATCGACAGGGACATAGTGAAAGCGCACCTGGGCCGCAGGGCTTAGGCCGGCCGTAGACAAAAGCAGGCCAATGCTGGCAAGGTTAATCAACTGTTGCCGTTGCGGACGCATGGTCATCTCCCGAAGCCCGGTCTTGGCGGCCTGAGCAGCGAACGGAGAGGCCGCAGCGCTACGCACCCGAGGCGCTTCGACCCTGCTTTGCGGGTCGCACGGCAATCAACGACCGAAGTTTTGCGGCGGCGGCGTAATGACAGCGCCGGGCGGCGGCGCCGTGACTGCTCCTGGTGGCGGCGCCGCAGGGACGGGGGCGGCAGGCACAAGCGGCCCGGCACCGGGCGTGCAGCAGGCCGGGCCGGGTGCCGGACACGGCCGCGCGTGCGAATGGCAGCAACCGGCCAGCAGCACGAGTGTCAGCGTCATTGCTGCAGGTAGCTGACGAAGAACCATCGAAGTCTCCTTTCCCTACCAAACCGCACCGGCCCCGGGCAACATGCCGGTGCCGTGCGCTGATCGAACCTGTTTTGCAAGGCGCGCGTGTGGTTGCGGGCGATTACCGGCAGCGCGCCGAGCGGCTCGTTTTTTACGGTATGTTCCGGCGAAACGGCAAGCAACAGAAACTTGCGTGAAAGCGGCAACAAAAATCCTGTCGGCAACAGGCTCTACCGCTTGCGCCGACTGATGCAAAGAGGGGGAGTGGACCGGTTGGCCGCACTTTGCCGGCAGTAGCGCTTGTAGTCCCTCCGGCAAGCTCGCTAAGATGAGCAGCAACACATGAAAGTCGCTCCGGTCTTCAGCCAAAGAGCTTTATGAGCCAACCGTCCGATCCGGTGTCGCGGTCCGGGACCGGGGGCTTTTTTGACGTGCGCATGCGCGGCTTCCGGGACCGAGCGGACGTTGCCGAGGTGCTCGGCTTGCTGGCGGCGCGCCTTGAGAGTTTACCGGACGAATCAATTCCGCTACAGGAAGCAGCGGGACGGGTGCTTGTCGCGGATGTCGTTTCGGACCTGGCTGTACCCGCCTTCGAGCGTGCTGCCATGGATGGGTACGCGCTTCGCGGCAGCCAGACCTTCGGCGCGGGTGCTTACAATCCATTAGAATTCGAGGTGATCGGCGAGGCTCTTCCGGGTCGGCCGTTTGCGGGCCCGATTCGAGCTGCCCAGGCGGTGCGCATCATGACCGGCGCGCCGCTGCCCGCGGGCGCCGATGCGGTCTTGCAGGCGGAGACTGCCCAGGAAACCAGCGGCCGGTTGCATGTCACGGACGCGGTCGCTCCCGGCCGCAACGTCGGGCACTGCGGCGAAGACATCAAGGCCGGCGAAGTAATCTTGCTGGCGGGGCGGGCGCTTCGGCCTCAGGACCTGGGCGTGCTTGCGTCGGTCGGCACAGCCGCGGTTCAAGTGGTGCGCCGGCCCAGCGTGGCAATTCTCGTCACTGGCAACGAGCTTCTTCCAGCAGGGTCGCGGCCGGAGGGCTACCGCATCGTGGATAGCAACTCCATCATGCTGCAGGCCCTGGTGCGGCGCGATGGCGGTTTACCCAGGGTCTCGCAAGCACTCGCCGATGTGCGCGCGGAAATGCGGGCAGCACTGGTCAGCAGCGACGCCGATGTGCTTTTGATTTCGGGAGGCTCATCGGTCGGCAAGGAGGATCATGCCCCCGCGGTGCTGGCCGAACTGGGCGAGTTAAGTTTTCACGGCATGGCGCTACGCCCGGCCAGCCCGGCGGGCGTCGGCTTCCTCAGACACCGGCCGGTCTTTCTGCTGCCTGGAAACCCGGTGTCCTGTTTGTGCGCCTATGATTTCTTCGCAGGTCCGGCGCTGCGCAAGCTAGGCGGGCGCTCCATGGACTGGCCCTATCGTTCGTGCACCCTGGCCCTGAGCCGCAAGATCGTCTCGGAGGTAGGGCGCGTGGATTATGTGCGCGTACAGATTAGTGACGACCAGGTCGAGCCGCTGGCGACAAGCGGCGCAGCGATCCTCAGTTCGACGACTCGCGCCGACGGCTTCGTCATTGTGCCGCGCGATAGCGAAGGCTACGCTCCGGCCGAAAAGGTTAAGGTGTTTCTATATGACTGATGGACGGTTCCAAGGAGGTCATTGGTCATTAGCCCGCACGGTACCAAGTACTGAGTACCAAGTACTGAGTACCAAGTACTGAGTACCGAGTACTGAGTACCGAGTACCG
>DASZFN010000701.1:0-6684 GCA_035939715.1 Gemmataceae bacterium
TAAGACCGTGCGCTGCAATAAACGCTCTTTTGGTGAGCGTCGATGCGCAAGCTCGACGTGTGCGTGGCGAACTCAACGTCGAGCGCCGACACGCATGACTGTCCCTCGCGTCCACTAGGACCGGCGGATTTACCTCAAACGCGTGGCAAGCCGCCCCCTTTTGCATCCTGCCGTCGCCGCGCAACGTCCCACAGCCGGAAACCAAAATCCTGGGGTTCCGACGGGGATAACTTCCGATTGACCTTGCCACCGTGGTCCGCGCCGTCGGGACCGACGGAGTAAATGAGCATGCCGTCGTCGAAGCGGCGCAGCTTCAGTTGTTTGCCGTCGAAGAGATCAAGCGGCGTTGCCGTTAGGAACTGCGGCGCCAAGTCGTCGAGCTCCTTCGGCCAAATGCCGTGCGCAATGCGGAATCGCTCCGCAGCCAAACCTGCAACCGCACAACGCAGCTCGACCCGACTGCGGGCGAAAGACTGGGCGACCTTAATCACGGCCGGCACGCCGAGACTTCCGAATGCGTAGCGGAGGGTAGGCCATCCTTCACTGCGAACCTTGCGGGCTTTTCGATTCAGTTGCTCAAAGCGCTCGACTTGCTCATCGACCGGCAACTTGGCGATTTCCACAGCTTCCGTAGTAAGCTCCAGCATCACGGCGTGATTTTCCTTGAGCCAGCCCACCATGCACCAGTGACCGCAAGCCATCAATCGTGGATGCTCTTGAGAGAATCTTGCCAATTCATTGCCACCTAGGCCCGGGTCGAGTCGATCCCGATCATCGGCATCAACCCAGCTCATGACTTGGTCTTGAAAAGCACGTTGGCCCCTAAGAGCCATTAAGAGTGTGTTCTGCGCTTGTTCGCCTTCGAGTAGCTGCTGCGTCGCGGCCAGGTCCTCCTCGGCGGGCTCACCTCGGGCCAACGTTCGCTCGATGCTTAGGACGGTGCGTTGGCAGCAGGAGTTACGGATCAAGTGAGCGATCACTCCGGGTTCGTCGCCAATGGAACGACCGGCAATCAACAGACAGCGGCTGGAGTCAAGCGCGGCTTGTGCTTTGCCTTCCTGGGCGAGCATTAACGCGTCGAGCCACAGCAGATTGGCAACCTGGCGGCATTGGTGCAGGTGATCGACCCGCGTGCGGAAGTGATAGTCTTCGAAGGAGAGATCGCGGTAGCGCCCGGTACGGAAAGCGGCCAGCCGGTGCGCCGTGTGAAGCGCGAGCTCAACTTTCTGGAGTTCGGCGCGCACTGTTTTGATCAAGTCTAGGCCGATTGGCTCACCGGAGTCAATTTCGCGAAGCTTGTCCAGAATCGTCTTTTCCTCTGCACCAGGGAATTCCAAGGGCGGCTGCGGCGGCCAATTCTCCGGAAGAAGCTTGGCAGTCTCAAGCACGACCGGCGCGGCATTTTGATCATCTGGCACGATAGCACGGTGATCTGACAGGTCCTCCCAGTGCCAGCGCGGGTCAAGCCGGTCGGTCGCCGCGCTGGCGGCGGCCAAACGCTGCCCGCCGGTCGTGCGATGGTAGACGATTGCAGCCACGAGGACGAGAATCAAACTCAAGACAAGTAGGCCGAGTCTCCGCAACCAGCGACGGAGCCGCCCTTTCTTCGGGCGCGACGCGATTGACGAGGGCGTGTGCTCATTCATCTTTGCGACTCGACTGGAGAAAAGGAACGCCTCCAACGGCTCCACGTGGGCCGCCGAGCTCCGCACCAATAGCGGGGACGGAGCATGAATCAAACCTGCTCATCGTGTCATCACCCACAAGCCGCCAGCGCCGCAGAATAGGTTTGACGTCGCACTAGCCTGTAATGTGCCCCTTACTTCAAATGCAGCCACGCATCGTTGCGGGACGGTGCGCCATCAAGGACGCCGGATGCCGACCTTGTTCGCTAAAAGCAAACCGTTAGCCACGCCGAGCAGGCAATCGGCCTGAGTGTCGGAGTCGGTCAGCTTTCTAACCCAGGCAAGCGCTTCCTTGTCCTGCCCGCGCTCGGCCTGGGCGCTGGCGATGGCTGCTAGGCTGCGGTTGTGCCAAAACCCGTCCTTTGGAATGTGTTCCTCCAAGGTGTTTAACGCTCCCTTTATGTCGCTACCACGAACCTGGACCATGGCAATATTGGAATACGTCAAAACAGCGTCATCGAGCCCACTGGTCAATTTCGAAACAGTCTCCAGAGCGCCTTCGATGTCCTTTGCCGTCGCTCGTGCCTGCGCCAAATAGTGCCGGACACTGCGTCGCTCTTGTTCAGGGAGTGATAAAGCGAGCGCGAGCGCCTTCTCGCCTGTGGAGCGGGCCGCTTTCCCAACTCCCGCCTGCCCCTGTCCGTAGATGATCTGACAGAGACCGTTGATTCGCTCGGACGGCGTGGTCAACTTATCGACGGCTTCAAGCGCCTCCTTTGCCTGATCGCCGGCAGCCTGCGCTCTGGCAACGGCGACCAACGCCAATAGGTAACTCTTTGACTCCTTCGGGATCTGCTCCAGCGTCTTCTGGGCGCCGGCCAGGTCCCCGATTCGTGCCTGGGAGCACGCGATGCTCGCCTGCATGCGCGTCCTTCCGTCAGGGTTGTCGATATCGAGAACAAGCTCGAGCGCCTGCTTCAAGGTTTGACCTGCTCCGTCGCGGTCTCCCGCCTGGTCCTGGATCATGGCGATGCCGGGTTCACTCGGCAGCTCGAACGATCCAAAGAAGACAGTGCCGGCCATCGTCTGCACCTTGCTGGCCGCGTCCGGGATGGAATCCAAGGCTTTCCACGCTTCCTTTAGATCGCCCGCGCGAGCGTGGTAGAGGGCGATTTCACGCAGCACCTCAGTCTTCACCGCCTCGGGCTTGATCCTCGACGCCTCGGGTCCGGAATCCGCCGTGATTTCTTTGGCCAAGGCCAGCGCTTCCTTGCTCTTACCCGCCTTCGCCAAAGCGGTCACGCACCCCTGCGCCACGCTTCGGCGGAAATCCTCAATGGTCCCCCTGTAGTTTTTCTCCGGGTCGGGAAGGGCTTTCAGCACCTCGTGAAGCTCCTCAACCTCTCCGGCGTCGGCGCAGCTCCTGGCCAGTTGGCTCATTGCATTCGCTACCCGTATCTGGGTCACTTTCGCGAGGTTTTCCTTGTTTGAAATGTATTCCCGGGCTTGTCTGAACGTCTGCCGAGCCTCCTTCGCGTCTCCCATACGAGCCTGCACCACCGCGCACGCAGCCGCACGTTCTGTCCGAATAACGACGTCCTTGGAGGCGTCCAAGCCGTCCAGGACTTCGCGGACGAGTTCGCGGACCTGCGGGCGAACGTCCGCCTCCGGCGCCACTCTAAACACCGCGACGACCCGAGCTTCCTCGGCCTGCGGCAATTCCGCGCGCGCCGGGCCGCATCCACGGCCCAGGCCGCAATACGCGCCTATGACTAGCCACGTCGCTGCGATGTGTTTTGCCTGATTACACTTCATGATTGTGGGCACTCCTACGGGTGAAACCAGGTTCCTCCGTTCGGCCTTTGCGGTTGACGCTATCCTCCTAAAGGGACGAGGTCAATCATCCTCCACTTTGAACAGTACCTCGATGTATTCTGACAGTTTTGACCCGACCCCATTTTTAGTACCAGGGGTCTTGAGAATATCGCTCGCGTCCACTCTCCCCGCCGGGGAGGTCGAACTGGCGATGCGTCGTGAAATCACCACCGTATCTAACGCAATCGTGAGAAAAGTTCGGGCGTGTACCGCCTTTCCGCCTCTATTAGTGTAGAAGACCAGCATTGTGGGAGGGACGAGAAGATGGCCATCCATCAACTTCATGCAGTCATCCGGCATTTGCGCCGACTTACCGGCCAGCAGAGCGGCGGGTCGAGCGATGCGCAACTCTTGGAGCGCTGGATCACGCGGCGCGACGATGCCGCGTTTGAAGTTCTGGTCTGGCGGCATGGGCCGATGGTATTGAGCCTTTCGCGCCATTTGCTTGCCAACGCGCAGGACGCCGAAGATGCCTTTCAGGCGACCTTTCTCACGCTTTTGCGCAAGGCGCCATCCATCGGCAAGAGGGAATCGGTGGGTAGTTGGCTCTACAAGGTGGCCTTTCGGGTGGCGCTTGCGGCGAAGCGGAGGGCAAGCGATCGGGCGCCGCCAGTGCGGCCAGAGGCAAATCTCAACGAGCCGGCCGCCTGCGTCGAGCAGCGCGACCTACATCGGGTCGTGCGCGAAGAGGTGAACAGGCTGCCCGAGAAATACCGCGCTCCCGTGGTGCTATGCCACCTGGAAGGGAAGACTCATGAAGTGGCGGCCGAGGAACTGGGTTGGGCCAAGGGGACGGTCTCGGCCCGGTTGATGCGCGCCCGCGACTTGCTGAGGAGCCGCCTGGCACGTCGCGGGCTGGCGCTCTCAGCTTTGGGGGTAACTGTCGAATTGTCGCCAGACGCGACGGCAGCGTCTCGACCGGCATCTCTTGCAGCCGCGGCCGCCCGGGCCGCAGGTCGATACGCCACCAATCAAGGCACGGCGGGACTCGTTTCGTCCGAAGCAGTCGCCTTGGCGGAAGGAGTGATGCGAGCGATGTTCCTGCGAAAGTTGAGAATGGCGGCCATCGCGTTGCTGGCGGTCGGCGTCACCGCCCTCGGGACCGGGCTGGTTGCGCACCAGGCACAGACCGAACCGCCAAAGGAGGCAGCGGCGCCGCAACCGGGCGCGGAGCAGGAAAAGAAGGAAGGCGTTGATCTCCACGGCGACCCGCTGCCGCCCGGAGTCGTGGCCCGCCTAGGAACCGTGCGGTTCCGCGCCGACGACGAAGGTCAAGGCATTGCCTGTCAAGGCATTGCCTTCACGCCCGACAGCAAGGGCATCCTCATGGGCTCCTGGGCTGGGGCGATTCATCTCTGCGATGCCGCGACGGGCAAGCGGCTCCGGCGGATTGCGCTGGAAGGAGAGCCTTACGGTCGGATTCTTTTTTCTCCGGACGGCAAGCTAATAGCGACCACGGAAGACCTTGGCGAGGACCCGACCGGCTACGGCATCGGATTCCGGGACGCCTCGACCGGCAAGAAGCATCGGGTCATCCGCCTTGCGAAGGCGGACGCGCCTGGCCCGATGGCCTTCGCCCCCGATAGTACGCTTCTCGCAAGTTGCCACGATGACCTGACGTTGCGATTGTGGGACGTGCCGTCGGGCACGGAAGTTCTTCGCGGCAAGCTGCCCGACCGTCCCGGGCGCTCACTGGTCTTTTCCCCCGATGGCAAAACCATTGTTGGCACCTCGGCGGGCTCTCCGAAAACAGAATTCTACATCTGGGAGCACGACGCCGGCGTGGAACCACGAACCGTCAAGGCGCCGGGCGCCATTGAGACGCTCGCATTCTCGCCCGATGGCAAGACGCTGGCCCTAATGGACTACGTCCGGGTGAATGTCTACCTATGGGACGTCGCGAGCGGCCGTTGCCTCCGCACCCTCCGCCTACCGAAAGGGTGGGCCCGCGATGTGGCCTTTTCCCCAGACGGGAAGATGTTGGCCCTCGCTTGTGAACAACCAGGGAGCGTGGTCTTCTGGGATCCGTCCACCGGTCAGGAACTGCACCGGTTGAACGCGCCGCTCGAACACTGGAAGCGCGTCGTTTTCTCCCCGGACTCGAAACGGGTGGCGGCAAGGTCCCAGGACGCGGTCCGTGTTTGGGAAGTGAATGGTTGGAAGGAGTTGGGGGCACTGGATGCCGCTCACCGGGAGGCGATAACCGCAACCATCTTCTCGTCACGGGAGAGCCTTGTGGCCACTGCCGGAGATGACGGCTCCGCCCGCCTGTGGGAAGCAACCACGGGTCGCCAACGTGCGGTTTTCCGCCACGATAATTGGGTGCGGGCCGTGGCCGTGTCTCCCGACGGGAGACAAATCGCCACGTCCAGTCTGGACGATACCGTTCGCGTCTGGGATACGGCGACGGGCAAGCAGCTTTTTAACTTGGCCGGCCACGGTAAGAGCGGAGGCCATCGAGTCTTGCAATTCTCTCCGGACGGAAAGCGTCTCGCGTCTTGGGGAGACACATACTGGTACTTGCGCGTTTGGGACACAACAACCGGCAAGGCGTTGCTCGAACACAAACTGAGGGCGACCGGCGTCCAACATGCCGATGATGATGACGACAGCGTCGATAATCAAAAGCTTGAAATGCTGGCGATGTGGGGGCTGCAGGCGACCTTTTCGCACGACGCGAAGACGCTCATCCTTGCGGTGCAAACCACCCTCCACGTGTTCGATGTCGAGAGCGGGAAGGAGACTTTGCGGATTAACGCCAGCGACGATGCCGGTTGTTCCTCGCTTGCCGTGTCGCACGACGGCAAGCGCCTGGCGGCAGCCGCTGAGGCTCGCCCACATCAGGTCAAAAACCCCGACGGGACGGTCCGATATGTCCGGTCCGGCTGCTCGGTCCGTCTTTGGGACTTGGCTTCTGGAAAGCAACTGCTCAGGAATGGCCTTCCTGATACGACAAGGATCGCCCAAATTGAGTTTACGCCGGACGACAAGTGCTTTGTCGCGGTCACGCAAAGGCCAAGTGCGGTGGTTCATTTCTGGGATACGGAATCAGGGGATGAAGTTCGCGTGATCGAGGGACTGCCGTCGCGGCCGCATTGCCTGGCTTTTTCTCCCGACGGCAAATTGATGACCGTGGGCTTACAAGACACGACCGCGCTCGTCTACGACCTGACGCGCGAGACGC
>DASZFN010000702.1:0-2210 GCA_035939715.1 Gemmataceae bacterium
GGAATACGCCTGGGTGCCTCTAGACCGTTTCAACGAGGGCAGGCGGCGCATCCTGGAAGGGTTGTTGGCCAGAGCGCGGATTTATCAGTGGTTCAGTCATCTGGAAGAGCCGGCTCGCCGCAACATGGCGGCTGAGATTGCCAGGTTGGCCGCCGGCTCCTCTCTGGGCGCTGGTGGCCACTGAAACGCCAACTGACCAAAATCTTTGATCCGCTAATGGTGCCGGAAGGCACAGACAGACAGTACACCTGCGGGGTTCATCGAGCCTCGCTGTTCGCCTGGCGCCGGACGTCAACCCCGATTGGTCTGATCGCAAACCTTGCCTGCTTCGGGAGTTTGACTGGACCGTTGCGCTTTGTATTTGGCCTGCCATTCGCGCAGAGAGGTCTTGAAGAGAGAGACAGGCAATGGCTTGCTTGCGCTTTGTGCCGCTAAAGATGCTTTGCCGATCGTTCGCATGGATGGTTTCCGTAGCAATCGTGGAAGAACGCAGAATGCAACACATTTGGTTGGAGTCCACGTTAGACTCCAGAGGCATGTGTCTTATTGAGCATCCTTCGTGCCAATACGGCACGATCCCAGTTTTCCCGTCCCGAAAAACCGCAGCAGGGCGCGGCTCGGCTAAGCCTTAGTTTTGGCCAGTAGACGCTTTCGAAGACGGCTGACGGCGCTGCTTGACATCCCAGAGACGGAAGCCGAGGTCGAAGCCCTTCACGAGACCGCCCCCGGACATTTTCTTCGGGAAGATTTTGCCGCCGTCATCTTGCAAGTCCGGGCCGAGCGCATAGATGACCAGGCCTTGCTCGGTCTTCCGAAACCGAAGCGGTGCGCGGGCATAGGGGTCAGTAGGAATTTTCTTGAGAAAAGCGGGCACGAGTTCCGCGAGCGAGTCGGGCCAGCGACCGTGTTGCAAGCGAAAACGTTCGGTGGCTAGAGCCGCCCCGGCACAGCGTAATTCGGTGTGCACGCGCACATTTAGTCCGGCAAGCCGGCCTCTGAAAGTGGTCAAGTCCCGAGCCAGCGCGGGTAGTTTATCGTGCTTGGCGCTGAGCCGCTCCATGGCGTCCTGCTGGTCTTCGAGCGGCAGCCTGGCAGCTTCCACCAGCTCCGACATGAATTCCAGCATGGCGGCGTGATTGTCTCGCAACTTGCTTAACGGCCAGCCAAGGAGAATATTGTCGACCCGGTCGATCCCCGTGCCCTGCCACGCCTGTTTTTGCAGTGAACCCATCATCTTGCGCATGCGAACGTTGTTAATCTCGCCGCTTTCCAGCCGTTCCATCAGCACGTGCAGGATGGCGCGTTCGCCGCGCGCCGCCACCAGAAAGCCGGGATAGGCTTCCTCCTCCTCGACCATCCTCTGGAAAGCCGCAAGCGTGGCCTCGGACACCTGTCCCTGGGCAAGCGCGCGTTCCGCGGCACGCAGGGCATCCGACGCACGTGCCATGCGAGTCACTTGCGTTACCGCGAAGGCCTCGTCCCCCAGGGCGCGCGCGCCATTGAACATGATCCGGACGGAAGTAAACGCCCCCTCCGGATCATTGGCCTGCGCCCGCTGGGCGACGTCGAACTGCATGTAAACGATCAGCGTCGTGAGGGCGTCAACATGCGGCAAGACGGTGGTGACAACGTCCGTGCTCAGCCCCGTATCGTGTCGCCCGCGAGGCATATCGGCGATAGGCCGCGCCGCCTCGAGCAAACGGGCCGCGCGCTTCAGTTCCGCCGCGATGCTCTCGGATTGCTCCTGGCTCAGTTGCTCTGGGGGAGGTAGGGATTCAATCTCTTCAAGGAGAGGGGGGAAAGTCCGCGGCAGCGGCAGGAATTGCCGCGCGGTCATGACAGGCAAAATGGCGTTCTGCTCGTCGGGAATGGCCGGCTGCCGGGCCGCGATCTGCGCCAAGGTCCAATCCGGGTCGAGTTCATCGATCCTGGCGATGGTACTGCGCAAGTCTCGTTCGGAAGCGACCAGGGTGTAATAATAGTACGCCACGCCGGCGCCGAACACCAGGACAAGGAGACCGCCTATTATGCGAAGCCACTTCCAACCCCGGCGCTTTGGCGTTTCGACCATCACTTCTGCTGGCGGCATGACGTTCATTCTCTTGAGTCTATCCGACTTAGAGACGAAGGACATGCGCAAATATCCCACAAGACGGCCTGGCGACGGCTTGATCACCAGCGGTGTGTCGAAGAAAGCTAGGCATTGTGGC
>DASZFN010000703.1:0-12110 GCA_035939715.1 Gemmataceae bacterium
TGGGACCGCGCCGCACCCTGGCCATTCGTTGGCTCAGCCTCGCCGCCACCCTGGTTGCTGCCGTAATTGCCTTTGTTCTTGCCGTGAACCTGGTTAACGAACGGGCGCTGCAGCCGGGTGGGGCTGCTCTCAAGGCTGCAACGATTCCGACGTTCGATCCCAGTTATGTCACGCAGCTAGACGTGCTTCCGGTCGGCCCCGGCATCATTCAGTTCTATATCGGTCTGGATGGACTGAACGTTTGGTTGGTCGTGCTGACGGCAGTGCTGATGGTGTCGTGCGTGCTGGTCTCGTGGAATACGCCGCAGGTCAAGGAGAGGCTAAACGAATATTTTGCCTGGCTGCTGTTGTTGCAAGCGGGGATGACCGGCCTGTTCCTGGCCTTTGACATCATTCTGTTCTACGTGTTCTTTGAACTGACCCTGGTGCCGCTGTTCTTTCTGATCGGCATCTGGGGCGGGCCCGAGCGCCGTCATGCCGCTCGCAAGTTCTTCATCTACACGCTCACCGGGAGCCTGATCACACTGGTGGGACTGCTCGCGGCCCTGCTCCTGGTCTATCAAACCAATACGGAAGAACTCACTTTTTCTATCCCAAAGTTGATTCGGATCCTGAACAATGAACGCTTCAACTTGGCAGACCAGCGGCTGTACTGGGCCGACGTGCAAGCCTGGGTGTTCCTGGCCCTGATCGCCGGCTTCTCCATCAAGGTGCCGCTGGTGCCGCTGCATACGTGGCTGCCGCTGGCGCATGTCGAGGCGCCCACGGCGGGCAGCGTGTTGCTGGCCGGGGTGCTGCTCAAAATCGGCACCTATGGCTATCTCCGCCTCTGTTTGCCGCTGGCGCCGGATGCCAGCGTGACCATCGGCGTGCCGCTGATCGGCACGCTGGCGGTAATCGGCATTATTTACGGCGCGCTCACCGCGCTGGCCCAGCAGGACATCAAGAAGCTGGTCGCCTACAGCAGCGTCAGCCATCTGGGTTTCTGCATGCTCGGCATGTTCGCGCTCAACATGGCCGGACTGTCCGGCAGCCTGCTGCAGATGATCAACCACGGGCTTTCCACGGGCGCCCTGTTCTTGCTGGTCGGCATGCTGTACGACCGCTATCACACGCGCCTCTTGAGCGATTACGGCGGCATGGCCGCAAAGCTGAAGCGGCTGGCATGTTTCATGGTTTTTATCAGCCTGAGCAGTCTGGGCCTGCCGGGACTCAACGGCTTCGTGGGCGAAGCGCTGATATTCCGGGGTATGTTCGGCTTGCAGCCGGCCATGGCTATCCTGGGGGCGACGGGGATTGTTCTTGGCGCCTGGTATCTCCTGCGCTTACTGCAACGGGTCTTCTTTGGTCCGCTGAAGGAGCCGCCGCATGAACACCCCGAGCCCGTACAGGATCTGCATTTTCGTGAACTGGCCGCCCTGGTCCCCATCGCGGCTCTCTGCTTGCTGATCGGTGTTTACCCGCAACCGATCTTGAAGACCGCGGAGCGTGAACTGGAAATAGTCGCACGCATCACGGATGCCGCCGCAACGCGGGCTGGGACCATGCAGTTGGCCGGAGTACGCGCCGGCGCCGACCGCAAGGAGCAAGGAGCGAAGCCGCGGTGAACAACGAGATCAACGAAGCCTTGATGGGCGTCTTTCGCTACCTGGTTCCGGAGCTCATCCTCGGAAGCGCGGCCTGTATTCTCTTTGTCGGAGCGACCTTCCGCGCCGACCGGCACCTGTGGGCGGCGTTCTCTCTGATCACGCTCATGGGCGCCGGTGTCGCGGCCTGGTACAGCCCCCATTCTGAGTTGACGACAGGGACGGTCTATGCCGGACCAATCTATGTCGATGCCCTGGCCTGTTTCATCAAGGCGCTGGCGCTGGCCGGGGGCGTGGTGCTTGTACTCATGAGCTGGGATGAAGTGCCCGACCGGCAAGCGGCCGAATACTACGCCTGCCTGCTGATCATTATCGCGGGGGTTTGCTTGACGGGCGCGGCGAATGAACTGATTACGCTTTTCCTGTCGTTGGAAGTGGTCAGTATCCCGACCTATGTCCTGCTCTATATGCCCCGGCATGACCAACCGGCTCAGGAGGCTGCTCTCAAGTATTTTCTTCTCAGCATTTTCTCGTCGGCCCTGCTGCTTTTTGGGCTTAGCTATGTCTACGGCCTGAGCGGCACAACCAACCTGCCGGCGACCATGGAAGCGTTACTGGCGGCAAACCCACCGAACCAGACGGGGCTTAGCGCAGGTCTGCCGGCGGCGGCTCAGCTGGCGCTCATCATGATTGTGGCGGGCCTGGGTTTTCGCATCACGGCCGTGCCCTTCCACTTCTACGCGCCCGATTTTTACCTGGGCGCGCCGACGGTGGCCGCGGCACTCCTTGCTTTTGTGCCCAAGGTGGCCGGCCTTGCCGCCCTCTTGCGCGTGTTGGGCTTTGTGCTCACGGGCCGGGCTCTCTCAGGGCTTGCCCTGGGCGTGGATGTGGCGATGCTGTTTTATATCCTGGCCATCGTCACGATGTCGCTGGGTAATTTTCTGGCCTTGCTCCAGGACAACATTAAGCGCCTGCTCGCTTATTCCAGCGTGGCGCATGCCGGCTACATGCTCATCGGCCTGGCGGTAGCGCCGCAATTGCAGCACCTGGGCACGGTTACCGGCGTGCACCGCCCGTCGATTCCCGGGGGCGTGGACGCTGTGCTCTTCTATCTCGTGGCGTACGGCGGCATGACCATCGGCGCCTTCGCCGTGTTGAGCTACCTGAGCACGCCGCAGCGGCCCATCGAGCATGTTGACGACCTGGCGGGGCTGGGTCGAAGCCATCCCGGGATTTCGCTGATCATGGGCTTGTTCTTGCTCAGTCTCATCGGCATTCCACTGACGGCAGGCTTTGCCGGCAAATGGTTCTTGTTCTTCGGCGCCGTGGCCGTCCCTGGCACGGAGGACCACCCCCGGCTTTTCAAGATCCTGGCGCTCATCGCCGCCCTGAACGCCGCGATTGGCGCCTGGTATTACCTGCGCGTCTTGGCCGTCATGTACCTGCGGACGCCGATCAAGCCCCTGGACAAGGGCCGTTCCATACCCGGTCTGGCGGCGCTCTGGATCTGTGCCCTGGTCACCTTGGTGTTCGGCATCGCTCCCGAGACGCTCAGCCAGGCGACGCAGGAAGCCGCTCATCCGCTGCCACCAATCCCGGAGCAACGTGCCGACCGCTGACGTGCACGATTCCGCAGCCCGCCAGCAAGGGACAAGATACCCTTGCTGGCGCTGCGGGCTGCGGGCTGCGGATGCAAGAGGGGACTATTTAACGCTGCCCGCCGCTTTGAGAAGACGCAGGTAATTAACCGCGATCATCTTGCTTTCAAAATCGAACGGCTGGCCGTTATTGGTATTGAGGGCTTCCGCACAGAAGCGCGCCGCCAGGGCCGTATCCCCAGCCTCCAGTGCCACCATGGCACGCATCACTCTATAGTCGGCGAGCAACGGAATCTTTTGCAGCCAGCCAGTGCTTTGCATAAACGCTTCCACGCCGATACCGCCGAATGCCTGACCGCGCACCATGAGAAGTGCTTTGTTCTCGATTTCCAGCTCCAGCTTGCGAATGGCCTCCTCCATGAATTTGTCTGCATCGGCGTAATTGCCGGCGGCAGCCTCGAGCAGAAAACCGTAGCGCTCATAATTCGGCCCGATTTGCGAGGCAACTCCTGTCAGGGCGTCGCGCAGCTCGTCCAGCCCGCGTGCCAGACTGGGACTGCTGGCCCCCGTGGTGAGATGGAGCCTGATCTGAAGGTCGATGGACTGATAGTTCATCTGCGAGACATCTGCCGTATCAAGGACTTCCAGCGCCTTCCGAGCGAGTCCATGCTCTAGAGCAAGCCCCGCTTTCTCCAGGGGAGTTTTATTTGCCGCTCCGAGTTCATAATCGTTTCGCGCGCGCATCAATTTGGTTTCAAATTCCTTGATGCCCTTCTCCTCTACTTCCCGGCGCTTCCTGAACTGCTCGCGATCTTCGCCCACGTTAGGCGATCTACTCAGATTGATCATTGCCTGAGCGTGTTCCAGGGCCAGGTCATTGTAATTGAGCAAGGCGTACAGCTCATAAAGGCTCTTCTGACCAAAGAAATCATTGGGGCGCAGCTTGAGGCCATGCTCTAGCGCCGTGACCATCTGCACCACGCGCAGTTCCTGACGCAGGAATGCAAGCCCTTGAGTGGGACGCGCAACCCAGCTCTCTTCCTGTTCGCGCCAGAGCAGGCCGTAGCCCGTGGCCAGGCGCAGGTAGCCGGCATGATTGTTCGGGCTGTCCGCAATCGCCTGGCGTGCTGCCCGCACGGCAAGCACAGGCGCGGCGGGAGGCCCATAATCTTTCCCGGTTTTGAAAAACTGAACGGCGTTGACGGCCCCGAGCAGGGCGAAAGACACGGGAAGCGAACTCAGGGCAAACGTTCCCGGCGCCGCCACCGTCCCCACGGCCGGGCTACTCCCCGACATCCCGACTGTTCCTGTCCAGTTGCCGACGTCAAAGGCGACGAGGAAAGGCAGCAACCAGCGCCGTTGGATCTGACCGGCATACTCAATGTAGCGCGCGGCTTCATCCTCGTGCGTAGACTGGGGCGGCGGCCCGTGCAGAAAGCGGGCGATCAGGTCCTGAGGCTGGACGTTCTGCGACGGCGCCGTGGCCGGAGCGCGCACGGCTGACGGTCCAAACGCCGCTGCGTTCAGGTCCAGACGCGGAATCTGCGACATGGGCTCAGTGCGCTTGAGGGGGTCGATCCAACGAAAGACAAGCGTACGCCCTTGCGGCATGGACACCAGGGCCCATTGCGACCAGTCTTGCAACATGATCTGCCACGTGACGATCGCGACCTGGTCGCTGCAATTCACCAGGACGTGCGTGATGTGCTGCTTGCGGAACACCTCCTGCCAGTTGACCGGGCGCGCCGACGAATCCGCCAGGCTCTCGGCGCCGATCAGGCCCAGGCGGATATCGAAATAAGACTGGGCCACGGATCGGGGAAACAGCTCCAGGCGATAATCCAGGAAGCTCTTTTCACGCGGGAGTCCGGTTTGCGGGTCTGACGCAAACCAGGCGCAGTAATGGGCCACTTCGGGACTGAAATTGAAGCCGTTTTCGTCATCTTTTATGGCCCCCTGGGCGCGCCAGTTACGCAGCTCTTCGGCCGTTGCACGCAGCGAAGGATCGATGATTAACTCCCAGCCGACGCGGTGCCCCTGGCTGGGATCGGTGGGCCGTCCGTGGAGCCAGCCCGGCCAGGCGGCCAGCATGACCAGCACGGCGACAATGAGGCTCACGATTCGGCCGCCCAGCGAGAAGGCACGCCAGCCTCGACTCACGCGCGGCAGACGGCCAAAGTTGGCCGCCGCGAAATCTTGCAAATTCAGAGCCGTGATCGGCCCGGCCACGACGGCGAAGAAGGGAATGGTGCGCGCGCGATAAAAGGTCAGGAGGGCAAATGCCAACCACACGGTCAGCCGCCACCAGCGCCACTCGCCGAACAAATTCATCCCAAAGGAAAGGAGCCCGGCGCCGAGCAGGATGAAGTAGGCCACGCCCGCCGCGTTGGTCCCCTGGCCTGCCGCCAGGTATTCATGCGGTTGCTGGAACATCAGTTTGAAAGCGCGGTCTTCGCTATATACTTCCGCGGGAATTTTCGGGGAAACTGCCGCCGGCAAGGCGAAAGCATGATAGTGATGTGGATTGAGGAGTCCGGCGCCCAGGCCAATCACGAGAACGCCCAGGAGCGTGGTCAGCTGTGCGGGTTCGGGGGCGTCTTCTCCGGTGCGTAGCGGCATCAAAATCCTTTGCAACGCCTGGCCCAATAGAAAAAGTGCGACCGTAGCCGGCCCGAGCAGCCACCAGGCGTCCAGATTCGCCCACAGCGCAAACAGTACGGGCAGCGCCCAGTAGATGCGCAGCCGTGATTTTGCCGGTTGCTGATAGGATCCGGAACCCTCTTCATGACGCGGACGCTGCAAGATGTAAAGCGTTATGGCCAGGAACAAGAAGGAAATGAGGGTAGGCTGATAGAAGAAGCGCGGGCTCATGACCACCAGGGCCAGGCCGGTGCACAGCGCAGGGGTCCAACGCGGCAAATCGGCACGGCTCGTCTTCAGCATGAGTCCGGCCAGGAGGGCGATGAGGAGCCCCTTGATGACCACCAGCACTACCCCGGCGACCGGCGAATCCACTCCCCCCAAGATAGTGGTTATGCCGTAGAGAAAGAAATCGTAGAGCCAGGAGGTATTGGCCCAGTAATTGGTTTTCGTGTAACTAAATGGGTCCGTGCCGAAACCGAAATGCCCGTGCGCGTACAGCCGGCCCTGGGCAAGGTGTAAGAAGAAATCACTGTTGCGGATGGCGAACGACGCCAGGAGAAAACCCAGGCCGACGACGAGGACCGACAGTACCCAATCCAGGCGGTCCATCTCCTGGGCCAGCTCCTCGGGACTGATCGGCTCCGCCGGGGGAGCCGGGATGGGCGCCAGGGTGATACTGTCCTTCACCGTCGGCTGCGAACCGGCCTCGATGGCAGTCGCGTGATCTGGCGCGGGGGAAGGCGGCGTGGATTCTGTAAATGAGGTGTCATTCTCAGCGGTCATAGACTCTTGTCCTGAAACGGAGAGTCTGTCCGACGAGCAGACGCCCTTTTCGGACAGACTCTTGGTTCTTGAATAGGAAAGATGACTTAAATGCTCCTGTCAACGGTAGATGGTCAGCGCGGTCAGGTCAAGCGGTCCTTGGCCGCTTTTCCCGGCAATCTTTTGCTGCAGGCGTGTTCCTAATCATGGGCCATCGCGTAGAATAGGCGAGAAGCATCGGCATACAGTTCGTCTTGGATTGCCAACGGGTCCTGAGGAACCGGTAATGAAGATCCCCGCCAAGTCCGAACGAAAAGGTTTTAGCATTCATCGCGCCCTGCTGCTGATCGGCGTGCCGGTGCTGCTCGCTGCCGGCATTCTTGGGTTTAACAGACTGGCTATCTTCAGAGATTTACTGCCCGCAGAGGCGACCGCCGCAGCGGCCTCCCAGGCGCCGCAACCAGGCAAGACGGAAGCGAAGAAGGAAGACGACGCCGGGGACGCGGTCCGTTTCCGCGCGCCGGAGCTGGATGGCGGCGTGGCCTGGCTGAATACGGCAGGGCCGTTGCGCCTCCGTGACCTGCGCGGCAAGATTGTGCTGCTGGACTTCTGGACCCTGTGTTGCATCAACTGCATGCACATGCTTCCGGATCTCGCCAAGCTGGAGAAAAAATACCCTAATGAGCTGGTCGTCGTGGGAGTCCATTCGGCCAAGTTCGACAACGAGAAAGATTCCGAAAGCATCCGCAAGGCGATCCTGCGTTACGAGATCAGTCACCCCGTGGTGAACGACGCCAACATGCGCATCTGGCGGCGCTACGTCGCTAATTCCTGGCCGACTCTGGTCCTGATCGACCCGGAAGGCTATGAAGTCGCTCGCGGCTCCGGGGAAGGCCTCTATGAAGCGGCCGACCGGGCGATCGGCAAACTGATCGCCGTTCATCGCAAAAAGAAAACCCTGGACGAGCAGCCGCTCGCCTTCAAACTCGCGCGCGCCGCCGAGCGGGGAAATAGTCCGCTGTATTTCCCCGGCAAAGTCCTGGCGGATGCCGCCGGCCGGCGGCTGTTCATCGCCGACAGCACGCATCACCGCATTGTCATTACGGATTTGGACGGCAAGAAGATCGCCATTGCCGGCGCCGGCACCCCGGAGCGAAATGACGGGCCGTTCGACAAGGCGTGCTTCAACGATCCCCAGGGCATGGCCCTGCAAGGGGATATCCTTTATGTCGCAGACCGCAAAAATGATCTGATTCGCGCCCTTGATTTAAAGGCGCGCACCGTCACTACCATTGCGGGAACCGGCAAGCAGGGCGAAGAGCGGCGCCGCGGCGGGCCGGCTCTGCAGGTCGGGCTAAACAGTCCCTGGGACCTCTATCTGCAGGGGAACAAGCTTTACATCGCCATGGCCGGGCATCACCAGATCTGGACCCTGGACCTGGCAAAAGGCGAACTGGAACCGTACGCCGGCAACGGCTACGAGAACATTGCCGATGGTCCCCTGGAGGAGTCATCCTTCGCGCAGCCGAGCGGACTAGCCAGCGACGGCACCACCCTCTATGTCGCCGACAGCGAAGTCAGCGGCATTCGCGCCCTTCCCCTGGGGGGGAAAGGGGACGTCAAGTCGTTAGTTGGCAGAGGGCTCTTTGATTTTGGCGACCTGGACGGCGTCGGCGATCAGGTGCGGCTGCAGCACGCGATCGGCATCGCCTTCCACGACGGCAAACTGTTCGTCGCCGACACGTACAATAGCAAGATCAAGGTCATCGACCCTGCGACACAAGCCTGCAAGACCATCCTCGGAGGGAAATCCGCCGGTTGGCTGACCGGCGCGCTCTTCAGCGAGCCGGCGGGTTTGAGTTTCGCGGGCGATAAGCTGTACGTTGCCGACACCAACAACCATCGCATTCGCGTGGTCGATTTGAAGAGCAAGCAGGTGGCCACACTGAAGCTGCAAGGTGTGGAACCGCCGATGCCGGCCGGCGGGGAAGAGCGCCTGGTTTTTCCGCATGCCGCACGCACGATATTGCCCTTGACCAAAATTCCCGCGGACGGTGAAGTCGCGCTGGAGGTAGAGATGAAGGCTTCGCCAGGCTTCCAATTGAATCCAGATGCGCAACTGCGCTACCTTCTGGAAGCCCTGCCGCCCGGCAAAAGTCCTCTCGAAAGCAAGCAGCTCGTGCAAGGCGCCGGCTCTTTCCGTCTTTCCGTGCTCGTCTCCAAGCTGAACGGGCAAGATGGGCTGCGCCTTTCCTTGCTGTATTATGAATGTGGTGAGGCAAGCCGCGGTCTTTGCAAAGTGAAGAGCCACATCTGGGACATTCCTATCCAGAAGGACGCCTCGGCCAGCGCACGCGCGATTCACTTGCACACGGGGACCGTGGGCCAAGGGAAATGAAATGAAGTTACAACGGCGTTGGTTTTTGGTCTTCCCTTCAACGCTGGTCCTTTCGCTATGCCTTGCAGGCGCTGCGCGCTTTCGTGCCGAAGTGCACGCGTCTGGCCTTGAGGAGAACGGACCGCCAGCGGGTTCACCGCAGGCTGCCAAGCGTGCCCCGGATGATCCGTTTGACTCTTCGAACCGAGTTCATGACGAGCCAGCCCCGGCGACCCCAAAAGCGACGGCTGCCGCTGTAAAGAAGCTGGACGCCTCGCCCATCGACGATCGCATCGAGTTCAAAATCAGCCTTGAGCCGGAACAAGCCCGCCGTGGCGAAACGGTGAAAATGACCATCGCCGGGCAGCTCAAACCCGGCTATCACACTTATCCGATGACCAAGCGTTCTGCCGCGCAAGGTCCCGATGGCCAGCCGGCGCAGGATACGCTCGGCCTGTCCCGCCTGGCGTATGAGGACTCGCCGGGCCTCAAGCCCTTGTGGCCCGTGAAAGAGTCCGAGCCGATGTTCGAGAATGAAGAAGGCAGCGGCTGGATGCTGGAGCATAAGTCCGACTTCACCTGGACGCAGGACATCCTCATCCTTCCCGATGCCCAGCCGGGGACGAAGCACCTCCGCTTCAAAATCGTTCTCCAGGTCTGTGACAAGACCTGCATTCTTGGCCAGCCCAGCTTCGATGTACCGATCACGGTGACCGATGCCCTGGCGCTGGCTTTGACAGGTGCTCTGCAGGACCGGCTCAAGGTTAAACAGCAAGCCATTGAAGACGTACCTCCGCCTGATAGTTTGCCAGGCAATCTGAATCCGAATGTCGTTGGTACATTACCCGAGAAAAACAAGCCAGACTCGCTAAACGGCAAGCAGGAGACCGCCTCTAAACCCAGCTCAACTCCAGTTAAAAACGAAGAAGCAAAACCAAAACCGCCGGCGCCAAAGGCGCCGCCCACCGAGGGCTTGCTCGCCTTCATCTTGCAAGGCATTGTGTTCGGCGGCATTTCGCTGGTTACCCCTTGCGTTTTCCCGATGATCCCCATCACGGTCAGCTTCTTCCTGAAGCAATCGGAGAAGGAACATCACAAGCCGCTGGGCATGGCTCTGGTGTATAGCGGCACGATCGTCGCTGTCCTGACAATTGGCGGAGTGTTACTCAGTGCAGTGCTGCAGAAGGCCAGCTTGCACTGGGCGACCAATTTCGTGCTCGGCGCCCTGTTCATCTATTTCGCGTTAAGCCTGTTTGGCATGTATGAAATCCGACTGCCCACCGGTCTGCTTAACCTCACGTCTGCTCAGGAAGGCCGCGGCGGCTTGCTCGGCACGGTCTTCATGGCCCTGACATTTACCATCATCAGTTTTACGTGCGTGGCGCCGTTCTACGGCGGGTTCATCGGCCTGCAGGCGACAGCGGCGTCGGCGTCCGACTGGTTGAGGCTCTGCATCGGCGCGCTGGCTTTTTCGATGACCTTTGCTTCGCCCTTCTTTTTCCTGGCGCTGGTGCCTGGACTGCTGCGTAGCTTGCCCAAGAGCGGCTCGTGGATGAATACCATCAAGGTCGTGATGGCCTTCCTGGAAATTGCGGCAGCGCTTAAATTCCTTCGTTCAGGAGAACTGGCAGTCTTCGGTCAAGCATCGATCCTTTCCTACGATCTGGTGCTTGGCCTCTACGTGGCGCTGGCGTTTTTGTGCGGGCTTTACCTGCTGGGCGTCTACCGTCTGCCGCACGATCATGAGCCGGTTCAGCACATTGGCGTACTCAGACTGCTGTTTAGCCTGTTCTTTCTCGGTCTCGGTATTTACATGATGCCCGGGTTGTTCCGGAACGGCTCCGCAGAAAGGCAGCGGCCCGCGGGGACGGTCTTTGCCTGGCTCGATTCCTTCCTCTTGCAGGATCCCGCCGATCAATATGCGGGCGCAGCCGCGAACGGCGGCGCCGAAGCGTCAAGGGATGGCAACCAAATGCGGCTAGTCTGGTTGAATGACGTCCATGCGGGGCTCAAGGAGGCTCTGGAGCAAAAACGCCTTGTCTTCATTGATTTCACCGGCTTGATATGAACGAACTGCCGATACAACGAGGGCCGTGTGTTCTCGAAGCCAAACATCAAGGATCTGTTCAGCCGCTACACGCTGGTCCGTTTGTACAGCGATTATTTACCTGCCGGATATCCGCCCAAGCCGAGCGCCGAGGAGAATAGCGCGTTTCAAGCGACTTTCGGCAACAATCAGCGACCGTTCTACGTAATCTTGCAACCTTTGCAGGACGGGAAATTCAACGTTGTTGCCAGCTATAATGAAGGCTATATCAGGGACGTGCCCGCATTCATCGAGTTCCTGAAGGGGCCTCTCTCCGCGGTCACGCAGAACTCAGCCAATAGCCGGCAAATGGCGGCAGGCAAATAGGCGCAGCCGATTTTGAGAAACCTTAGAACGGATCCGTCTGGTCCTGATCTGAGACCTCGGCTTCCTCGCGTTCCCAGGCCGTCTTACGCGTGAATGACCGGCCCCACAGAAAATAATTCACCGCTCCGAGACCGGCCAGCGCTATTCCTCCCAGGGCCAGGTAGAGGAACAGGCCCATGGTAAGGATGTTGAAGAAAACGAAGAGAGGAAGTCCTACGATGATCAAGATGACGATGACCATGTAGGTGTCGCGCCCGGAATGATGCGGTACGTCGTTGAGTTCCATGACTGCCTCCGGGACATCAGGAATGCCTGACACTTCACTTATAACGCGCCGGCTGGCTCACTGCCAGAGAATCACAATTGAGTAGTGGCACCCGCAATTGCCTAATGTCTCAGTTTGTCGCCTTTCGCTCCGCGAAAGCGCGTCCTTTCGGGGAGCGAAAGGCGACAATACGTCAAAGTGAGATACTACCCGCAATTCCCATTCCGCTGCCTGGGGATTGCGTCTTGGCTGCGGGTGTGGATAATGCCAGGTTGTAGCCTGGCAGCCGTTTGTGTAGAAAAGCGCTTGAGCTTTACGCCGAAGGCGTTGGACAACACAGCCAAGGGTCGCGCCAGCGCACCCTTGGGAACAAGAAGATCGCCGACACATCTACCCCGAAGGGGTTGTACAAAGCGATTCGCGCCGTGTTGTGCAACCCCTTCGGGGTAGAGCGACCCTAGGCAAC
>DASZFN010000704.1:0-3826 GCA_035939715.1 Gemmataceae bacterium
CTCCGATGTCGATAACTTCCAACAGGGCGCAAGCGGCTAGGCAGGCAATGGCGACGACCGCCCTGGTACGGCCGGGAAGCACGCCCGTATCGGGCAGTTCTTTGTCCGCCCAGGAGGGAGCATTATGCCGGAGGTATAGATTGCCGAAGTCTTTTTCGTTTTCCTCCGGAGGCAGGAGCGAAACCGGCCGTGCCGGTTTTTGTTCGGTGATAGCAAAGCGGTCGTCCACTGGCGCCGCTTCGAGCGCAGGGGCCGTGAACACCGTGCCGCAACCGGGGCACTTTACACTTTTTGCTGCAACATCAACCGGGGCCGTCAAGGCGCGATGGCAGGCGGGACACTCGTAGCTGGTGGACATGAACTTTCCCCATTTTGGCTGCCGGGAGCAATGGTTCGGTCCGCATGATTATCGAGGCAGTTTTGTCCGCAGCCAAGAGAATTCCACCAGGACGACAGTAACGCGGGCAGCGCCCTCGTCTCGCACTTAGACCCGGTTACCCTTCAAAGCGCCGAAGGCCGCAAAGCAAATGTTCTTGTGCAGGACTTCGACCTGGGCGAAGCCAACGCTACGCAGCAGGTCGAGGTGAAACAGCAGCTGACGCGGGGTGTCTTCTTTGTCGATGTAGGCAAACACATGGTCCCGGTAGGCTTCGTCCTTGAGCCGGGTCAGGTAGGCGCCGTACTGCTGGCGCATGAGTTGCTGGACCGCAGGGATGGAGCTGTCGACCAGATCGAACACCCACACGGAGCCGCCGGGCCGCAGCGTCCGGTGGAACGCTGCGAAGACATCGCGCCACTCCTGGTCGGTGCGCAGGTGATGAAGGACCGCAGCAGCCAGCACGACGTCGAACTGCCCGTCGAGTAGCTTGACTTCTCGGATGTCGCTCTGGATGGCCGTGATGCGGCCGGCGGTTGCTCGGCGGACGCGCTCTGTGGCCCGGTCGAGCATCGGCTGGCTCAGGTCGATGAGGGTGGCATCGAGGTTGGGCAGGCGCTCCAGCAGCTTGAGCGTGTAGTTGCCGGCCCCGCAGCCCACGTCGAGGACGTGCCGGGCGTGCGGCGTAACGGCCGCCGCCGCCTCGGCGACCAGCGCCATTGCCAGGGGCGCATCGACGGTGGCCGACTGGCCGGTTTCGAGGTTGGAGAACCGCTCCACATCGGCGTCGAAGCGCTGCCGGATTTCATCGGCCGACGATTTCATCGCTCCCTGCCGCTACAGGCAATGCATCCAGAGCAATGTCTGCCGTCTTCACCGCGCAGATAAAAGCTTCTTCCCCTGGATGAAGTCTTCCATGATTTGCAGGAACTCGTTGTTCAGGAAGGTGCGCTTGAACTTGTACGTGGTATCCGATTTCGGCGGAGGCGCCGGGTCGTCCGGGTCGCCGTCTATGTTGAGGTTGTCCGTCTTCTTGGCGTCCTCGTCGGTGAATTGGTCCTTCATCTCCTTTTCGTTCAGCGGCACCTTCTTGCGGGCCTTCCGCGCTTTGAGCTGATCGAGCTCCTTGACGAACTTGGCGAATTCCTTGGAGTTCTTCACGCGCTGGGCGGAGCGCGCTTTCAGGGTGTCCTTTACGTCCGGAGTGACCAGTCCCATGTCCTCATGCTCCACGGAGGGAACGTGGTCAAATTTCAGAGCGTGCTCCAGGTCCTTTTCCCCCGTGGCCAGCACCTCGGTCAAGGACGGGACGGCCACGTCGGAGGAGACGCCGCGGTCCTGGGTGCTGTCGCCGTTGACGCGGTAAAACTGCTGGATGGTGAGCTTCAAGGCGCCCAGCTTGGGCGGGTTTTCCTCTTGCACCTGGTCGCCCAGGTCGATGAGCTGCTGCACGGTGCCCTTGCCGTGCGTGGTGGTGTCGCCGACGATCAGGGCCCGGCCGTAATCCTGCAAGGCGCCCGCGAGGATCTCCGAAGCGCTGGCGCTGAGCCGGCTCACCAGGACCATGAGCGGTCCCGAGTAGACGGTGCCCTTTTCCGGATCGTTGCCCTGCTGCACCCGGCCATGTGAATTCTTGACCTGCACGACCGGGCCATGGTCGATGAAGAGCCCGGTGAGGGACAGGGCTTCGCTCAAGGCGCCGCCGCCGTTATGGCGCAGGTCGAGGACGACGCCGTCCACGCCCTTGGCATTGAAGTCCTGGAGGATCTTGCGGACGTCGGCGGTGGCGCTCTTGCCGCCGTCCTTGCCCCGCGCGGTGGGATCGACATAGAAGGAGGGCAGGTCGATGATACCGATGCGGTAAGGTTTGCCGTCCGCTTTCTTGCCCTGGTCGACGATCTCCGGCCGCGCCTCCTGGGCTTTCAACTCGATCTTCTGCCGTGTCAGCGCGTAGATCACCGGCTCGGCCTTGCCAGCCGGGATGACTTTGAGCTGCACGCGCGTGCCGCGCGCGCCGCGGATGAGCTTGACGACCTCGGTGATTTTCCAATCGAGCACGTCCACGAACTTGTCGTCGCCCTGGGCGACGGCAATGATCTTGTCGTTGGGCTTGAGCTTGCCGTCCTTGGCGGCGGCGCCGCCGGGGACGATCTCGGCGACCATGGTGGTGCCGTTCTCGACGCGGAGCAGGGCGCCGATGCCGTCCAGGTTCAGGCGCATGGCGATGTCGAAATCGGCGAGCGTCGTCGGCGACATGTAACTCGAATGCGGATCGAGACAGGTGGTCAAGCTGGTGAGGTAAAGCTCCATCAAATCGTAGTTATCGAGCTGCTTCCAGCGTTTTTGAAAATCGCGATAGCGCGTCAGGACTTTCTGCTTGGCCTCGGCCTCGGGGAGCGGCTTCTGCGTCACGCTTTTCTGCTTGGCGTCGCCCTCGGGGAGCGTTTTCTGGCCGAGGCGCTGCAACAGCAAGTCATACTTGATCCGCTTGCGCCAGCGGTCGCGCAGCTCATCCTGGCTCGACGTAAAGTCGGTCTTGTCATAGTCGGTGTCCAGGTATTCCTTGACCGTGAAATCCTGCGGCGCCTTGACCAGCTCCTCGACCAGCTTGACGCGCTCGCCCAGCCGGGCGGCAAAGCGTTCGTAGACCTTGTAGGCGAAGCTGAGGTCGCCTTTCAGCAGCTTGTCGGTCAGTTGGGCGGCGTCCTTTTCCAGCTCCTCAACATCGTCCTTCGTGAAGTAGATCTTGGCGGGATCGATGTCCTTCAAAAAGCGATGGCAGAGCTGTTGCGACGCTTCCTCTCCCAGTTGCGGCTGCTTGAGATGTCCCTTCTGCAGGTCATAGCAGACCAGCTTGGCCACGAGTGCATCCTGCTTGCCGATAACCGGCTCCGCAGGCGTCCGCGCCTGGATCAGCAGCAATCCGGCGATGGCTGCCAGGATGAAGAAGCTCTTCGTGTGCAGAATGCGTTGGGTCATGGCCGATGGGTCTCTCTTCTTGTCGTGAAATTTCCTGAAACGCTGCACCCCGCCGGGCACAGCAGGACTTCTTGCCACTAAGGTGATGTTACCGGTCTGGCGTCAGAATCGCAATCGCAAGCTTTTCTCGGCCCGGCATGCCTTTCTGATAGACGAATGACGCCGCCGGAAGCATCAAAATGAACCATCCCAGGAATGAGAAGCCGGTCGATAAGCCGGCGGGCCCTGTTGTAACTCTGCCGGCCAAAATCTCTTAGGCTTGAGTTTCAGAACCCACAGTAACTACTGTTCCAAGTGTCCTAGCTACGTTGCTTGTCGTGTGAGAAAATGAATAGCTCGCCGCGAGGTTGCCGAGTTAGGCTGTCTTATTCATGGAGGAAAGCCGGCTTTACCCTGGCAGCCCGACAAGGTCCTGTCCCCTTCTTGACAGGCTGGCAGAAGATGCGGAGAGCGCATGGACACTGACGAGCT
>DASZFN010000705.1:0-5919 GCA_035939715.1 Gemmataceae bacterium
TTACGGCCAAGAGCGACCGGGATGCAAAGAAATCGGTGTTCGATCAGGAATCGGCCAAGCAGAAGGATCTGGAGGAAGAAGTCAAGAAGTGCAGAATCCTCTCCCCGCAAGATGGGCTCGTGGTCTACTACGTCCCGGAGCAAACTCGAGGCGGCTTCGGCGCCCAGCAGTCCGTCGTGGCGCAAGGCGAGCCGGTGCGCGAGGGTCAAAAGCTGATGCGCATCCCGAACCTGAAGCGCATGATGGTCAACACCAAGGTCCATGAGGCACTAGTCTCCAACGTCAAGGGCGAAGTTCGTGACGGCGACGGCAAGGTGATCTTCGGCGGCCAGCCGGCGCGCGTGCGCGTCGATGCCTACAACGAACGCGACCTCAAAGCGCACGTCAAGTCCGTCGCCACCGTCGCCGCCCAGAGCGACTGGATGTCCTCGGACGTCAAGATGTATGTCACCATGGTCGCGTTGGATGAATCCGTCGATGGTCTGAAGCCCGGCATGAGCGCCGAGGTGAATGTGCTCGTCGACAAGACCACGAGCGACGTCCTCATCGTTCCCGTGCAGGCGCTTCTTGGCTCACCCGCCATGGGCAAGAAACGCGTTTGCTGGACGAAGACGCCGGAAGGCGGCTATGAGCAGCGTGAGGTTGAGGTCGGCGCCAGCAATGAAAAAGAAGCCGAGATTCGCTCAGGCCTCAAGGAAGGCGAGCATGTAGTGCTCAACTATAAGATTCTGGAAGACGAGCGCGTGAAGGCCAACAAGCCGAGCCTGGCCGATCGCGCCGAAACGGAAGAGGTAAAGACTACGGATTGGGGCAAGACGCCTTCCCCGGCCGCTGAACTGGAGAAAGTCAACGGCGGAGGCGAACCCGGGGCCAGCCCGGGCGGTCCCGGCAAGACCGGTGGCAGGAAGGGCGGCAAGGGCAAGGGCGGCCCAGGCGGATTCCAGATGACTCCGGAGATGCAGAAGCAGCGCCAGGAATTCGAGGCCAAGTTCAAGAAGGCCACGCCCGCGCAGCGCAAGGAGATGCTCGAACAAATCCCCGAAGATTTCCGGGAAATGGCCCGGCAACGACTCAAAGCGCAGGGTCTGGAGATAGCCGACTAGGTCCCATACAGCTGAAAGTCAAAGCACGCATGCCTACGATCGCGCGGGTCATCGACCTCGTCAAGAATTACTACATGGAAAGCGTCGTCGTGCAGGCCCTGCGCGGCGTGACGCTCGATTTCGACGAAGGCGAGTTTGTTGCCCTCATGGGGCCGTCCGGATCGGGCAAGTCCACCTTGCTCAATCTGCTCGGCTGCCTGGATCGGCCGACCGGCGGCCAGTACTACCTGGGCGAGGACGATGTCTCCGAGCTGGACGACGATCAATTGTCCGAGGCGCGCAGCAAATATCTCGGCTTCATCTTTCAATCGTACAACTTGCTCCCCCAGTACACCGTCGTGGAGAACATCGAGGTGCCGCTCCTCTACCAGGGAGCCAGGCTGAGCGCTGCCACGCGCGACCGCTGCATCGCCCTGGCCGGTTTGGTGGGACTAGCCGATCGCCTCGATCACCGGCCGATGCAATTATCCGGCGGCCAGCAGCAGCGCGTCGCCATCGCCCGCGCCCTGGTAAACGATCCCCATGTGATTCTCGCTGACGAGCCGACCGGCAACCTCGACTCGCGCACCAGCGACGAGATCATGGGGCTGCTGGTTGAATTAAACGAAGCCGGCAAGACCATTATCATGGTCACGCACGAAAATGACATCGCCGCCTGGGCCAAACGTGTGGTGCGCATGCGCGACGGGCACATTGAATCCGACACGCTCAACGCCACCCGGCCGACCCGCCCAGCAACGACAACCATCGTCAAGCTGGGGAACGTATTTGCGTAAGTCATTAGTCATTCGTCATTAGCCGTAGGCTAATGACGAATGACTAATGACCAATGACCAAGAGTTTATTGACGCCTTGAGCCGACTCCCATGATTTATGCCGTTTGGGCCGTCATCGTCCTGAGCTTTTGCGGGCTGCTGGCCCTGTTGCTTGGCTCCGACAAGGGGCGGCGCAGCATGGTGCTGGCCCTGCGCAGTCTGTATTTGCACAAGCTGCGCGCGTTTCTCTCTGTACTGGGCATCATCATCGGCACCCTGGCGGTCATCGCCTTGATGGGCGTCGGCGAAGGCAGCATGCAGGACGCCCTGGAGGACATCAAGCGCCAGGGGGCCACCAACATCATCATTCGGAGCATCAAGCCGCCTGACGATTCCACGAGCAGCAGCAAACGCGTCGCGCTGTACGGCCTAACCTGGGTGGACTACGAACGCCTCCTGACGATTCCAACCGTGATCCGTATCGTGCCGATGCGCGTGAAGGTGGCCCAAGAGGTGAGTTTCCTGGAACGCAAGCACGATTCGCGGCTGGTGGCGACGACTGCCGAGTATGCCGACGTTCACGAACTCGACCAGCACCAGACGGTGGAAAGCGGACGCTTCCTCAACGCGCAAGACGACCACAAGATGCTCAACGTATGCGTGCTCGGCTCCGACATCGCGCGGCGGCTGTTCCCCTTCGACAATCCGGTCGGCAAGACCGTACGCATGGACAGCTACTTCTACGAGGTCATCGGCGTCCTCAAGGACCGCATGCCGACGGGCGGCACAGGCGGCAGTCAGGCGGCTGAGGTTTTCGACGAAGACGTTTACATTCCTTTGCAAACCGGCCGCGTGCGTCTCGGCGAGCGCATTGTCAACCGCAAGCCGGGGTCATTTACAGCCGAGCAGGTAGAGTTGAGCCAGGTTACCCTCACCGTTTCCGATACCAACGACGTTCGGAAAACCGGGGACGTGGTCAAGAGCCAGCTCGCCGGCCGCCACCTCAAGCAAGACTGGGTGATCACGCTGCCCCTGGACAAGCTCGAAGCGGCGGAACGCGAGAAGCAGCGTTACGAGGTCCTGCTGGTTTTCATCGCCGGCATTTCACTGGTCGTCGGCGGCATCGGTATTATGAACATCATGCTCGCCACGGTCACCGAGCGCACGCGCGAGATCGGTATCCGCCGCGCTCTCGGCGCCAAGCGTCGCGATATTATCCTGCAGTTCCTTATCGAGGCCATCGTGCAGACGACCCTGGGCGGGCTGGTCGGTGTTTCCTGCGGGCTGGCGGCGATCTATACAATTCCGCCCATCACGCGCTGGCTGTCACAATGGTTTGAAAACGCTTATACGCCCACCAAGCTGCATGTGCCTGCCATTTTCTATTCGCTGTTTGTGTCGCTTACCGTCGGCGTTCTGTTTGGTCTGTATCCCGCCTGGCGCGCCTCCAGGCTCGACCCGATCGAGGCGCTGCGGCACGAATAGCATCCCATGCCCTTGGCCGCTATGCATTTTGACCTTCCGTCGAATAAGACCTATCCTTTATGTACAGATCATTTTCCAAGCGAAGGCGCGCCCTATGGCCGATGCGGATCCCAAGGTAGACACGGTCCCGCTCGCTCAACTGGTAGACTCACGCCGGTGCGAACAGCGCTATCATTGCAGCGTCAAAGCCATTGTCTGTGAAGTGGCGGACGATGCCGGACGCGAGGAGAAGACCTGGAACCTGGCATGCATCGAGGATCTGTCCACGCGCGGCATCGGGCTGCTGCTCAAGAACCGCATGTCCCGCGGCACCGAGCTGGCCGTCGTGCCGCTTATCCCGAGCTGGAGTCCCGAGTGCAAGCTCAAAGCCCGCATCGTCAGCCTGCGCCCCGCCGAGGCGGACCGTTGGATAGCCGGTTGCCGGTTCATCGAGCCGCTGACGGCGGACCAACTCAATGTGCTACTGCAAAACTCGAAAAAAACCTAATTCAGCGTAGGCAATGCGACACCAGCCCGAAGCGCCAGCGAGGCCCTCGCTGGCGCTTCGGGGCTGGTGCAGTGGCTGCATGCACGATCCTAGCCGTCCGCGGCGCCGGCGCACACGGCGACGCGATGATGGGCGTCATGCCGCTGCTGTTCCACATTCCACAAGCGAATGATGCCATCCTCGCCTGCCGCGGCCAGCACATCGCCGGCGGGGGAGAACTTCGCCGCCCAGACCGTGTTGTCCTGCTCGTCCAGGCTGGCCTGGACCTCCCCGGTGGGGATGTACCAAAGTTTGACCGAGTGATCCTGGCTGCCGCTGGCCAGGTGCACGCCGTCGGGCGCGAAGGCCACGGTCTCCACCAGCCCATAATGCCCGTTCAGGGTCTCGCAGAGCTCGCCGCTCAGCGCATCCCAGAGCTTGACGCTCATGTCGTCGCTGCCGGTGGCCAGCACGTTGCCCTGGGGCGAGAAATCGACGGCATTGATACTGCCGTGATGGCCGCATAACGTCTGCACCTCCCAACCGCGGTGGATGCCCCATACCTTGGCGTTGCCGTCCTCACTTCCAGAGGCGAGAACGGCGCCGTCCGGCGCGAAGGCCAGCGACAGCACGGCGCGGGCATGCCCTTGCAAAACGCCCCAGGCCCTGCCGCTCTCGGATGAGTAGAGCGCGATCACGCCGCTGTCACAACCGACGGCCAGCAGCTTGCCGTCGGGGGACAGCGCCACACTGGCGATGGGACTGCCGTCAGGCCGGATGCTGAAGCGCGCGCTGAAGCTTGCCGCATCCCAGACCTTGACACTACCGTCGCGGCTGCCGGAAATCACATACTTGCCGTCGGCCGCAAATGCCAGTGCGCGAACGGGGCGGCTGTGCTCGCGCAGCGAGACCAGCAGAGTTTCGCCAGGCACGTCCCAGAGCTTGACGGCGCCCTCGGCGTCGGCGGAGGCCAGGATGCGGCCTTGCGGATGGAAGGCCAGGGCCAGCACCGGGCCGTCGTTTTCATTGGAGAGGATATGTTCCGGTTGGTTGTGCACGGCTGCCTCCTCTGACCTACGTTATCTTGCCTCGCATGATCGCCTCGTCTGTGCCGCGGTCGAGGCGAAACCAGTAAAAGGCATACGGACTGAGCGATAGAAAATAAGGCTGCTCCTTGATGGCCGGGAACGGCTGATTACCCAGTAACTCCACCGGCACCATACTGGTAAAGTGTCGCAAATCCAGTTCCGCGGGCTGGGCAAAACCGGAAAGATTATTGACGACCAGCACCGTTTGCTCCTGATATTCGCGCAAATAAGCGACCACGCGGCGATTTTCGCAGGGTACAAATTTCAAGGTGCCTCTGCCGAAAACGGGATACTTTTTGCGCGCGCGGATCATGCGCCGCAGCCAGTGCAGCAGGGACATCGGCGCTCGCAGCTGGGCCTCCACGTTGATCGCCTGGTAGTGATAGATCGGATCGAGGATGACCTGCTGGTAAAGCTGGGAGGGATCGGCGCGCGAGAAGCCGGCGTTACGGTCCCCGGTCCACTGCATAGGCGTGCGCACGCCGTTGCGGTCGCCCAGGTAAATATTATCGCCCATGCCGATTTCGTCGCCGTAGTAGATGATCGGGCTTCCCGGCAGCGTGAAGAGCAGGCTATAGAGCAGCTCGATCTGGCGGCGGTCGTTGTCCATGAGCGGGGCCATGCGCCGGCGGATGCCCAGGTTCAGGCGCATGCGCGCGTCCTTGGCATACTCCTTATACATGTAGTCGCGCTCTTCGTCGCTCACCATTTCCAGCGTGAGCTCATCGTGGTTGCGGATAAAGAGCGCCCACTGGCAGGTTTGCGGGATGTGCGGCATCTGGTCCATGATCTCGATGATCGGCCAGCTTTGCTCGCGGCGAATGGCCATGAACATGCGCGGCATGAGCGGGAAATTGAAGGCCATGTGAAATTCGTCGCCGCTGCCGAAATACGGCAGCAGGTCATGCGGCCACTGGTTGGCCTCGGCGAGCAGCACCGTGCCGGGGTAGTGCTCGTCCACGAAACGGCGCATCTCCTTGCAGAAGACATGCGTTTCGGGCAAGTTCTCGCACGACGTACCT